>JAGXOF010000072.1 GCA_023660035.1 Dehalococcoidia bacterium LH_S1 | reverse complement strand
TTGAAAAGGAACTTGCTAAAATCCATAGCCCAGTGTTACCCATGTGGTCAGCCAGTACAATCTCTTGACAGTACGTGGGGCTTGTGATATGGAAAGGTGATTTTTTGCAAAACTAAACTGTTACAAATTTTCGATTCCTTCCAATATAGCAAGGGTGATGCCTAGCACATGTTTGATATTTCCAGAGGTAAGCCAGCTTTGTTTGAACCTGGCGCTGGCCGAGTTGTGATGACAGACAAGGAACATAAGCCCTATCGCCAATTGCTGTATTGTGTGTTAAAGTCCACAGTGACAGCAATGTTTCTGAGAACAGTTAAGGCTCGCGGCCGTAAAGGGGAGAAGCACGAATACCTGCACCTGATGGAGTCCTATCGAGAGGATGGGCATACCAAACAGCGGGTAGTAGTGAGTTTGGGACGAAGGACACCCTGGCTCCCCACCTGAGTAGCTTGGTGCGGCTGCTGTGAGGTGAAGGAGCGGAGAGCAATTGGGGGCCGGTGCTGGTGGCAAATCGACTTTCTTATCCTGGCAGTGAGCACCACTTAGTCACGTGGTTGGAGGCGGATTATGTGAGCGATCGCCAGGGTAAGCGGTGGTTGCCATACTCTCTCGCAATCATGGTCAACGTTACTATGGTTGGGTGATAAAGGAAAGGCAATTCCATTACGTTGAGCACCCTAACCTAGAGCGTGAGAAAGCCTATAAAGGGAGTACTTAATTCAGACAGAGGAACAAGGGCTCACCCCAGTAGAAGCAGTGGAAGCCTACAAGGATTTGAGCGACATAGAGATGGCATTTCGTTCTCTGAGGGACGTGATCGAGATGCGGCCTATTTACCACCGTGACGATGGTCGAGTGAAAGGGCACATTTTGCGGCGGTGCTGGCCTTCCTGCTGGAGCGAGCAATGGAGAAAAAGCTAAAGGTCAATGTAATGACAAACAGAGGCTTAAAAGAGGTATTTTGAATCTGTTTTCAGACCCAATTGTCAAACATGAGTTAGTTACACTATACCTCTATGTCGGCATAACGTCATGCTTCTTTGCGGGTGCTTGTTCTTGCTTGTGTATTATTGCTCCCAATGCGCTAATAAGCCTTGGCCTTGTTTCAGACGGATTAATTACATCATCCACGTGTAAGTGCTCAGCAGCCCTTTGAGGATTGGCAAATATCCTTCGATATTCCTCGATCTTTTCTTCTCGCTTTTTTTCTCTATCCTCAGCTTCGTCTATCTCCTTTCTGAATATTATATCGGCTGCCCCTTCGGCTCCCATTACTGCTAGTTCCGTGGTAGGCCAGCAAAAGACATAGTCAGCTCCTACATCCTTGCTGCACATCCCAATGTAAGAGCCCCCATACGCCTTCCTGATGGTAACGGTTATCTTTGGTACAGTAGCCTCTGAATAGGCATAAAGCATCTTGGCTCCATGTCTAATTATCCCTCCCCATTCTTGATCCTTGCCTGGTAAATATCCGGGGACATCGACGAGGTTAATGATTGGTATATTAAATGCATCGCAAAAGCGTATAAATCTTGACCCTTTATCAGAGGCATTGATATCCAAACAACCGGCCAGCACCATAGGCTGGTTAGCTATTATGCCTACTGTGGAACCATTTAGTCGAGCAAAGCAGGTGATTATGTTGCCCCCAAAATTAGGGAACAGCTCGAAATAATTCTTCTTGCCATCGAGCCTGCGATCAAAAACCACTTCAATTATCTTATGCATATCATATGGCTTTCGGGGATTAACAGGAACAATATCAAACAGATGCTCATCCGTTCTATCAGGAGTATCTCCCCACTCAATCCTCGGCGGCAATTCCCTATTATTTGAAGGCAAATAGCTTAGCAACTCCCTCATATTCTGCAGACATTCCTCTTCACTGTTTTCGGAGCGACAGGCCACTCCGGCTTTACTCTGAGCGGCGTCAGCACCACCGAGATCAAGCTCATTGATCTCCTCCCCTAATATCGCCTTGATTACTCTCGGCCCGGTAATAAAAGAGTAACTTGTCCCTTTAACCATAAATATGAAGTCCATCAGTGCTGGGGAGTAAACTGCGCCTCCAGCACATGGCCCGAGGATTGCACATAGTTGAGGGATGACGCCGGAGGCCTTTGTGTTCCTGTAGAAAATCTTGCCGTATCTGGATAAAGAATCCACTCCATCTTGAATCCTTGCCCCTCCGGAATCATTTATCCCCATGACGGGACAGCCCGTCTTCATTGCGGTGTCTAAAATATTGCAAATCTTATCACCATGTATTTCAGACAAGGTTCCCCCCGCACTGGTAAAGTCCTGGGAGAAAACATATACTGTTCTGCCATCGATTTTCCCGTAGCCAGTGATTACGCCATCCGCTGGTATTTCTATTTTGTCCATGCCGAAGGCAGTAGATTTGTGTTTAGCAAGCATGCCGATCTCATGGAAGGTGCCTTCATCCAGCAACTTGTCGATTCGCTCACGTGCTGTCAGCTTGCCGCGTTTCCTCTGCTTTTCCAGAGCTTTGGCTCCTCCCATCTCCATAACTTTCACTTTGCGAGCTTGCAGCTCAACCAGCATTTGCTCTCTTACTCGGCTATCTTCATTTGTCATATTGCTAACCTCTCTTTTCAGCGGATTCCAAGGGTTTGAACGCCAAATAGGTTTTTCTTTTTTCTCCTGTATCACGATGTATGAAGTCCACAATAAGTGGACTGCCCACCTTGATGCTTTCAGGCTTAGTGTTATCAAATCCCTCTATACGGGCGACAACCCTTACCCCCTCCTCTAGCTCTACCACACCAGTGCAGTAAGGATGTTTCCTGTCATAGCCCTCTTGTATCATAAACGGGGGTCCTACTGATATCACTGTGAAGGTGATAAGCTCGCCTTTACCTTTCATCTCCACCCATTCCATATCTGCAGCGTAGCACTTTGTACATATAGGACGAGGAGGAACAAAGAGCGTGCCGCATTTTGTGCACCTCGACCCCATAAGTTTCTCTTCAGTAAGGAACTTATTATAGGAAATATCGTTAAATGGACTCTCTACCAATTACTTTACCTCCTTTCAAAGAGGGTAAATGTGCAGGTTCCACCATGGCCGCCTACATTGTGAGTCCCTGCTATCCTTATGTTTGGATTAGGGATCTGCCTTTCGCCTGCTTCTCCCCTCAGTTGCTTCCAAATTTCATATATCTGAGCTGTTCCCGTGGCCCCTACTGGATGACCCTTACACTTAAGTCCTCCAGAGGTATTTATTGGTTTTGATCCATCTCTAGCTGTTATCCCCTCCTTCTGTGCCTTGTATCCCTCCCCTCGTTTAAAAAAGCCGAGATCTTCAGTAGCAATGACCTCTGCGATAGAGAAACAGTCATGCACCTCACAGAAATCGACATCTTCTGGCCCAAGTCCTGACATTCCATATGCTTCTTTAGCTGCATACACTACACCTTCCAGAGAACATAAATCTTCGCTAAGAGATAAACTCGTGCCACTACCCTGGCCTAGACCTATGACATGTAAGGGGTTATCGGTAAATTCTCTGGCTATTTCTTCTGATGCCAAAAGAACAGCGCTAGCACCATCGCTCATGGGACAGCAATCGAATAGATGCATGGGCCAGGCAATCAATGGATTGAAGCTGGGGTCACCGAGGGCTTCCTTTTCATCTCTCCATTCTGGCACTGGTTGTCCCTTTGCCTTAGCCCTTTCAATTCTTGTATTCATAATGTCGCGAATAGAAGCATTGAATTGCGCCTTGGGGTTCAATGCAGCATTGTTATGGCTCTTTATCGTTAGGTCCCACAAATCCTCCCACTTAGCTCCATATTTTTCGGAGTAGGAAACGGCGCGTGTGCCATACAGACTGGGAAAGGTGAAGCCATGCTTGAGCTCGTCGGGGAAGCTAAAAATGGCCAGGCCCTCGGTTGCTTCCTCTGTAGATAGCTTGGACATTTCCTCTACTCCACCGGCCAGAACAACATCGTAAAATCCAGAGGCAATAGCAAAGCAGGCCTCCCTAAAGGCCTGGGAACTAGAGGCACATGCCCCTTCTGTTCTCGTTATCGGCTTTGGCACATGCCCTATCACATCAGCAATTATAGGGCCCCAATGAGCCTGGTGAACAAAGAAATCATTGGTGGCATTGCCGACATAAACGGCATCGATGTCCTTAGGGTCTATGCCTTTATCGACCGAACCTATACATCCCTTGAAAGCCTCGGCAAAAAGATCCTTGGAATCTCTATCATTGAACATCCCAAACTTCGGCATCCCAGCTCCTATTACACACACACCTTTTCCTAATTTTCTTTCTCTTTTCAACTTTAACCTCCTATAATACAGGCTGTCTAAAACCCTTTTCTGTCGGAGAATGACTATCGACCATTAATCGTCCTCCGACATTTCAACTGATTAGTCCCTTGAAGACCATCACTTCCTTTCAGCTGCTTTGGTTATAATTTTACACCCCTGCTCCGACCAAGGTCAATAGTTCTTCCGTCCTGTATCCCGGCGTAGCCTCTCCCATTAACTTGTCATACGTCCTGGGTAAACTGACTGTGCCATCGGTCACCCTCTTCACAATCTTCTTCACATTGTTCACCAGGCACAACAACGAAAACTCCCCTCGCACTTTCACCGAGCCTCTCAAG
>JAGXOF010000071.1 GCA_023660035.1 Dehalococcoidia bacterium LH_S1 | reverse complement strand
CACGATACATAAATACCAGTTTACAATCTCTTAAGCAAGGAGCATTACTTATTGATCACTACCAAACTGAGAATTAAGTCAGATAGTGAATCTATAAAGCGTTTTGTTTTTCTAAATAAAACCGATGGCCTGGAAGCAGGATACGAGGAAATATGAATTTAGTTCCATCAAGAGGGATGGGTGTCTCTAAAATAGTCCCTTACCTCTCCCCGGAGGAAGTCCACAAACTCTCTGAAGAGACGAGAAAAGGAAGAAAAGGGGAAAGGGACCACCTTTTAATTTTGCTTTTGTTCCAGACAGGTCTCAGGGTCTCTGAGGCCCTATCCTTGACGCCGGCAAAGTTAAGGGGCTTTGAAGGAAGGCCGGCTTTGGAAATTATGGGAAAGGGTAAAAAGCCAAGGATGGTTGCCTGTCCGGAAAGGTTGGTAGAAAAACTTCAAGCTTATGCTTATAAAAAAAGGCTTGATTCAAAAGATAGATTCTTCCCAATCAATAGAAGCAGGGCCTGGCAGATAATAGCTGATGCTTCGGAGCGAGCAGGCCTTAATAAACGGGTTTACCCTCACCTCCTGAGGCACTCAGATGCAATCGAAAGACTCAGGCAGACTGGGAATCCAAAAGCACTTCAACATCACTTGGGCCATTCATCAATGATGATGGTGATGAGGTATCTTTCAACCGTGACTCAGGAGGACTCGCTAAGGGTCCAGCAGGAGGTTGATTTTGAGGAGAAATGAGGGATAGGCGGCATGAATGAAAGTAAACCTGACCGCCCCTTCCCTGTAAGCCGCTTACAGGCTTTGCCTCTACTGATATCACTTGCAATATGAACCCGGCATTCGTGCAGGTAGCCCTGCTTTAGGCCAAGGCAGTGCTTTGCACGAAGCAGCAGGATTGCGGGGGACAAACCGATTCAAAAAAGGAGCACAGGTAGTTGGGTATAAGCCACTTAAGTTGGGGGACCAGACCCAAGTGGCATGTAAAGCAGGGATCGGTTCCTTCTCTGAACATACAGACATTTAAGCGTTTAACTGTTAAAATGTCAAGTAGATGAGGGTTATAAGCGTCGCCAACCAGAAGGGGGGCTCGGGGAAGACTACTACAGCCCTCAATCTCGCTGCTGCCCTGGCAAGGGAGGAAGCCAAGGTGCTCCTGGTGGACATGGACCCTCAGGGGCATCTTGCTGAGGGCTTTGGACTTAGTTCCTTATCCCTCGATGGCGATATATCCCTGGCCCTGGAGGGGAGGAGTTCAGCCCAGGAGCTCACCCTCAACATGCGCCAGGGCATCGACCTGATCCCCGCCAATATAAATCTCTCATACTTCGAGACCACGCTCTTTTCCCGCCGCGGCCGGGAGGACAAGCTGAAAGAGGTTTTAAGGGGTGTAGAGGGATACGATTTTATCCTCATCGACTGTCCACCCAGCCTTGGGCTCCTTACCCTAAACGCTCTCTCAGCGACAAAGGAGGTCCTTATCCCCATGCCCTGCAACTTCTACGCCATGCTTGGAGTAAGCCTTCTTCTTCAGACGATCGAGGATATAAGGAGGAAGATAAACCCCTCACTTTCCATACTGGGGATCATACCCACCCACTTCAGGCGGACAACTCACGCCAGGGAGGTTTTGGAGAGGACAAAATCCGAGATCGGGGAAAGGGTAAGGGTTTTTGAGCCGCCTATTCATCAGAGCGTCAGGTTCGAAGAGGCAGCTTCTTTGGGAAGGACCATCCTCGAGCACGCTCCCGCGATCCAGGGGGCCTTGACCTACAAAAAGATCGGTGAGGAGATATGTCATGGCTGAAAGGAAGGAAAGGACTCTAAGGGAGGAGAGCATCCTCACTCACCCACAAAGGGAGGCGCAGCGGATGGGGAAACCACCGCGAATTAAGGCCACATTCTATCTTCACCCGGAAGATATCCTGGCCATCGATTCCCTGCAGAGTGAGGAATTTAAGGGGACAGGGAAGAAGCCAGAGAGATCAGAGATAGTCTCCAGAGCTATTCAGCTTCTGAGAAATCAGACAGGCGGCTAAACAAGGCAGAGCAAGGAACTGGCCTTGCCTGGTTAATGCGCTCCTCCTCGCTCACGCTTACTAAAATTATATACATATTAGCTGTAGCTGTATAGGACAAGTCCAGGGAGGTACAAAGAAAGGCAACCTGGAGTTATGGCAATATCCTTTAAAGACCGCGGAGCTTACTGGAGCAAGCATCTCGGCGCTGTCCGACAAAAGGCCCCTTCTCGACATAGGGAACAGATGCCCTGAGTTCGCATCATACCTCTACTATATAATGAAGAGACTCCAAGCCTGCCACAGAGTATTAAAAGAGAAAGGAAGCATCTATTTACATTGTGACTATAGGGCTTCCCATAACCTAAAGATGATTATGGATAATATCTTCTCAGAGCTACTCTCTTGAGGGCTATATATAAAATAAGCCCCCAACTACCCTTCATCCTCTCCTCAATCTCCATTACCTCCGCTGTTTTCTCTGCCTTCTCTGGACTCATGAGTGCAGGCTTCTCCTCAGATGCTCGCCCACCAGGTGATTGCCTGCCCAACCATGTCCTAAACCGTTTACAAGCTTTGCTGATTACCCGGGGCATTGCCAGTGGAAGCATGGGAGTACACCTACACCTGAGGAGACAACCATAATTGATGCGCTTCCTGAGGGCTACAAGCTATCTGAGAAGCCTTGGCTCCCCGAAGTCCCTGAGGACTTTCGAGAAAAGGGCTTCGTGGAGAAGCTGGAGACAGCCCTTGGAGTTCGCCGATTCCCTGACAAGCCCAAGGAGGACGTGGCTAGTGGGTAAGGTAATAAGCAACCGCCTAGCCAGCAGGCACCTGGAGAGAACTCTGCCCCCTAAATCCGGGGGCTGAGAAAGCGGCTAAGGTGATGGATATTGAAGAAAAGATGAAGGGCTAAAATCCTTTCTACCTGCTATTCCTTCGCTGCCGGATTGGCCAGCGGTAAATCTGTCACCTCGGGTCCTGGCCCATCTCCACCGTTTCCATGCTCGGGGCACTACACCCCCCTGCACACCAGTCATGGCTTTGGCCTTACATGCCTCTCGTCTCAGCCCTTCCGGTAGGGATAGGCCAGGGACAAGCCTTCTGCTTTAGCTGACGGTGATTGACACAGTGTCTACACTCGTAAACATAGATGTTGACAACGGCTTCACGAAGAGTACACCACTGTAGACATGACCTTTGATAATAGCTTCGTGCGAGGTGTACATTTGTAGACACTATGGACAATAAGCAGGAAACCATATACAGCGTACGGCTAATGCCTAAAGAGGCCGAGAGGTTAAGGCAACACACGGAACTAGCCGCCGACTTCGGTCTGATAAGCAAGGCTACGATTAGCGAGTGGTTACGGTACTGCATCGAGGCTGGTGCAACGATGCTCTACCAGCACTACACAGAGGTCAAGAGGCAACTGGAGACTCAACAACAACAGCAACAACAGCAACAACAAGAACAAGAAGGAGAAGAATATGCCGTACCATGTATGCAATAAGCACAGCATTGCCTTTCCCAACTGCAACCAGTTCGTTGGATACTGGAACATGGCCCACGAGGGCGAAGCACGGCCTGGTAAACAAGAAGTTGAAAGGGAAGAGGTGCCAGAGGGGGTCACCCCCCACGAGCGTAAACAGCAGAAGCCTAAAGGGCAAAGGACAGAAACCCCCCAGGGGGGAGAAGGAGAATTAATATCTAACGACTTCCAGCAACTAAGCGAAGAGCCCCCTGAGAATGTTGTAGAGCGTGCTAAGCTGTTCCTGAAACTGTACAACATACCGGAAAAGTTCAGCACGTACTGCTTGAACCTACTGCGTGCATACCCGCAGGCACAAGGAGACCCCAATATGTTTGCCAACCTCCTGCAAAATGCCCTCCTTACCAGCCCGGCAGGGAAGCAACACCAGAGCAAGTTGGGCATGATAGTCTCGGGTGTGTTTGGCCTTGGCCAAGGTGGAGACATGGGCAGCATGCCAACACCATTCTTTGGCAGCGGGCAGCAGCAGCCCTTCATCGGGCAGCAGTCCTTTGCACCCAGCACTCCTGCCTGGGGCTATCCTCAGTTTCCAGCAGGAGGAGGTGGGTACTATCCTCCGTACCAGCAAGGAGAAGGGCGCCATAGCAAGTCCCAGCAGCTTAGACAGCAAATGGAGGAGGAAAGAAACCAGCACCAAGAAACTATGAGTAACTTGCAATCACAAATAGACAGTACAAGACAAGAGTTAGAGAGTTTCAAAGAGACCTTTCGCAAGTAGTCCTCGAGGTATCATGATGTTAGCTGTGACAAGCCCCATCTCTCGAAAGTCAACTCCACTTTTAGTCTATTAGCCTTGAAGAGGGGTTGTGAACAGCCCCCCTTTAAAGGAGCCACCCCTTATATGCACAGCCAAAATGGGACCAACACTTAACGACGAAAGCGCCAAGACGAAAATTACAGACAACTACTGAAAGAAAGTGAGCAACGCATACTGACAGTGTCACTTATTCACGAGATGCTTTACCACTTTGGGGATAGGGCATCTGTTAACCCAAGTTTACCACTTTGTTGGTCCCTGGGCTTTCAGGTAGCTTCGATTGTGGCTAATTTCGAAGCTGAGTGCTCACCCTCTCCAGGCTTATTTTGTATTGGAAGAGAGTGGCCATTATCGTTGCTGTGCCTGGGCCTGGACTTGGTGAAACGAATGAGAAGCTTGTCCAATAGTTCTGCCACAACCTTGTTTACAAATTCAGACCCGTTGTCGGAATGGAATCCCCTTCTAGTGAAAGGGAACTGATTCAGCATCTCCCCTAGAACCGGCACCAAGTAAGAGCCCGATATCTTCCCCCTGGAGGCTACTATTTCCCACTGAGTATAATACTCCCTGAAAACTGGACAGGGCAATAAGGTGCATGGTAGCCTGCAAAA
>JAGXOF010000070.1 GCA_023660035.1 Dehalococcoidia bacterium LH_S1 | reverse complement strand
TTTTGTCTCGAAAACACATGGCTAGCGGAGAGAAACCGTTCAAATACCATTAATTCGGCCAGTAGTATGGAGCAATTTTCCTATATATCTGCTTAACAAGAGTCAAGTGCATATCCCTAAAAGTATATTTTATTTACGGATAAGTTCTTAATCGATTGCTTATTGCTGCCTGTACGCCTCTGAACCTTGAACCGACATTCCGTGATACCCTTCGGGAGGCGGGGATCAACCAATATTTCTTGGAAATGGCCAATATACGGGAGCATAATTCCTGGGTTCACTCAAAAGAACCGGAGGAAGCCACACAGAAGGCAAAGGACCTCGTCCGGATGTCAGTAGCCCGAGCTTCCCTTTTGGAGCCATTACAGGAAATTGAGCTGCCGGTCACCAAGACGGCGTTGGTGCTTGGTGGAGGTATAGCTGGCATGACCAGTGCTCTCTCCATAGCCAACCAGAGACATGAGGTTTACCTGGTGGAAAAGGATTCGGAGCTGGGGGGAATAGCAAGAAGAATGCATTACACTCTGGAAGGGATGGATGTTCAGGACTATATGAATGACCTTGTCCGCAAGGTCTACCGGCATCCATTAATAAGTGTATCTCATAATGCCGCAATCACAGATGCTTCAGGTTATGTGGGGAACTTCAAAACCTGGGTAAACTCTGAAGGAAGAGTTAGAGAGATCGATCATGGAGTAGCTATCATTGCCACGGGTGCTGAGGAATATAAACCCACTGAATACCTTTACGGAGAAGATGACAGGGTAATGACCCATCTTGAGTTGGAGGGCAAGATCGCCGAGGGTAACGAAGAGATAGCCAATGCAGAAACTCTCGTGATGATCCAGTGTGTAGGTTGCAGAAATGAGGAGAGGAATTACTGTTCCCGGCTATGTTGTAGCCAGGCTATAAAAAATGCCATCAAGCTGAAAGAGATGAATCCTGAGATGGAGATCTACATTCTGTTTCGAGATATGAGGACCTACGGGTTACATGAGGACTACTACCGCGAGGCCGCTAACCGGGGAGTGAAGTTTATTCGTTATGAGGCGGATGACCAACCTGAGATAGAAGCTGTTGAGGAGGAAGGCCAGCCTGTTTTAAGGGTTACTGTGACTGATCCTATTTTAGGGGAGCGGGTCGCTATAGATGCCAATTACGTGTCTTTAGCTGCTGCGGTTATTCCCTCATCAGACAACAACGAGATATCCCAATTCTTCAAGCTCACTTTGGGGCCGGATGGTTTCTTCAAAGAAGCTCATGTCAAGTTAAGACCGGTTGACTTTGCTGCAGAAGGCCTTTTCCTGTGCGGTATGTCTCACTACCCCAAGCATATGCAGGAAACGATTAGGCAGGCTTATGGAGCTGCCGGTCGGGCTTTAACGCTTCTCTCACATGACATAGTCACGGTATCAGGCGCCGTTTGTCAGGTGGACGAGAAGAAGTGTATAGGGTGTGGGGCATGTGCCTCAGCCTGTACATATGGTGCTATAGAGTTGCGTGAGACGAAACAGGGTAAAAAGGCCCTCGTTAACCCCGTTCTCTGTAAAGGGTGTGGTCTCTGCAATACAAAGTGCCCAACAGGGGCTATTTCATTGAAGCATTTTACCAATGAAGAGATCTCGAGCCAGATTGATATGGCCTTTCCTGCCCTTGAAGCAGTTAGTTAATAACAATCAGGGATTACTTCTAGAAGGGAGATAGAAATGAGCACAGCGCTTGGTTTCAAACCCAAGATATTGGGTTTCGTATGCAACTGGTGAGCGTACGGCGCTGCTGATATGGCTGGAGTTTCCAGGCTGCAATATAGAACTGAAGCTAGACTCATCCGCGTGATGTGCAGCGGCAGAGTCGACCTATCGTTTGTGCTCCGGGGTTTCTCAAATGGAGCAGACGGGGTCTTTATTGGCGGTTGCCATCCTGGCGAATGCAATTATATGGTTCATGGGAATTACCATGCGCTAAGCATGGTGCACCTATGCAGAAGAATACTGGAGCACATAGGAATAAACCCTGAAAGGTTGATAATTGACTGGTGCGATGCCGGTGAAGGAATCCGTTTCGGCAGAATTATGAATGAGTTTGGCAGCAAGATACAGGAGTTGGGTCCACTTGGCGAAGGTGAAGGTGAAGGAACAGACGGAAGTGAATTAAAGTCCAGGATTGAAGAAGTTACAAAGCTAGTTCCCTACATCAAGTTGGTGGAAAAGGAGAAGCTGGAATCACGTCTTGAGAAGTTAGAGGAATACGAGGAGCTTTACACTAGCGATGAGGTAGACAAATTACTCACTGAGGTGCCCTCGTACTATATTGATCCGGAAAAATGCCAGGCTTGCGGGATCTGCGCCAGGCAATGCCCTGTAGAGGCGATCGAAGGTGGCAAGAACAAGATACATGTGATTGATCAAGAGAAATGCATTAAGTGCGGAACCTGTTTTGAAGTTTGCCCCCCACGCTTTGGTGCGGTAACGAAGCTCGTTAATGAGCCAGTTCCCGCCCCACTCCCTGAGGAGGAAAGAACTGTCGTCAGAAAGGGCAAAGAGAATAAAGAGAGCTGATTTACTCGGGCTCCTAGAGGTCTTGTGGCTTTTGGGGAGTTAGATATTTAGTGTGTCCGTTAGTATATGCGGAAGAGCGCTTATCTGTAAGTTTCCGACGTGGGCTAGTGGGTAGCTGCAGAGGAGGCTTGTGTACTGTTAACTCTCCGCAATATCTCCTGTGCCGCCACTACTCCTGAGGATGAGGCTTGAGCTAATCCCCTCGTGACGCCAGCGCCATCACCAATGGCGAACATATTCTCTATTTCCGTCTCCAGGTGCTTCGTGAGATGCAATCGGGTAGAGTAGAATTTCACCTCTACCCCGTAAAGCAGGGTATGGGGTGATACGACGCCGGGAGCCAGTTTATCCATTGCGGTGAGCATTTCCTTGATTCCCTTGAGGAACCGGTAGGGAAGTACTGCATTAATGTCACCTGGAATGGCGCCTTTCAGTGTCGGCTGGACTGCCCACTGATCTAAGTGTGCTGAGCTTGAGCAACGTCCTCTCTGGGAGTCTCCCAGGCGTTGCATTATAACGCCGCCGCTCAGGAGATTGGCAAGGCGAGCAACGGATTTACCATAGGTTATTGGGTCGTTAAAGGGTTTAGCAAATATAGCACTGCCCAGGAGAGCAAAATTGGTGTTGGATGTCTTGTGCTTTGCATAACTATGCCCATTAACTGTAATCACAGGATCCGACCCGCCTGTCGACTCCATGGTCACTTCTCCGGCAGGGCACATGCAAAATGTCCTGATCCTGTCTTTGAATGTCTTGGAGAAATATTCCAGTTTTGATTCGTAGAGGACATCGGTAAGGTGTTGAAGTACTTCATTCGGGACCTCAACGCGGAGGCCGAGATCGACAGGGTTGTTATGTTTGGTCAACCCTAGTAGACAGGCCTCTTTGGCCAGCCAGTCCGATCCTTCCCTCCCTGGTGCTACAATCAGGTAGTGTGTGTTTATAGTCTGACCGTCTGCCGTTTCGATTCCCTTGACGTGGCCGTTCTCTGTGATTACGGAGGTGACCTCGATGTTTGTCTCTATATCGGCTCGCTCTTTCAGGAAATCATACATATTCTGCAGTATGGTATAGCACTTCTCGGTGCCCATATGACGAAGGGGGACAGGTATTAGTCGAAGCCCGGCCTTTTCAGCTTCTTGCTTTAACCCGTTGACTTTCGGGCCAACACCGTATAGTTTGTCAGAAGCACCGAATTCCTGGTAGCGCCTGTCGATGTAGTCCGTTAGCTCCTTGCTGCGTATGGGCCCTATGTATCTTTCGAGCCTTCCGCCAATATCGGAGGACAAAGACAGTTTGCCATCGCTGAATGCACCGGCCCCTCCCCACCCGCTCACGATATTACAAAGCGGACAAGAGACACATCCAGTGCTGCTGCCGTTAAGGGCGGGGCAGCGCCTCTCATCCAGGCTCTTGCCCTTTTCAAGAAGGAGAACCTTGAGGTTAGAGGATTGGACTAATTCCAGTGCGGTGAATATACCTGCCGGCCCGCTCCCGACGATAACCACATCGTAACTCTTAATCATGTTCAAAACCACACCTCCCCCTTCTCGCTAAGTGGTGAACTGAGAAAAGGAAGAGGAGACGCTAGTCCTTTATGTTGTAACGCCTCTTGAAACGTTCAACCTGTCCCGCAGTATCTATGATATGTTGTTCACCGGTGAAGAATGGATGACACTTACTGCATACCTCAACCCTGATAGTTGGTTGAGTTGCACCAACGGTGAATGTGTTGCCACAGGAACAGGTCACTTTGGCATCCTCGTAGTATTTGGGGTGTATATTCTCTTTCATATGCTACCTTACCTCTCAGACCCGTTTGGATACACACTTACCTTTTTCCGGAATCTGTTTACCCTTCCAAACTTAACTATCCCGTCGGTAAGGGCAAATATTGTATGGTCTTTACCCAGACCCACGTTATCGCCAGGGTGGATCTTTGTACCTCGCTGTCTTACAAGGATATTCCCTGCGCGTACACTCTGTCCATCAGATCTCTTAATCCCCAGCCTTTTGGAAATGCTATCCCGGCCGAGTTTACTGCTGCCTCCTGCTTTCTTATGTGCCATAACTGACCATCCTCTAGCTCGTAACTATTTGGTCTACCTTCAGCCTGGTATATGGCTGACGATGTCCCTTTTTCCGCCGATATCGTATCTTGTTCTTGTACTTGAATACCGTTACCTTTGGGCTTTTCCCCTGCTCCACGACGGTGGCTTTTACTTTTCCTCCCTCTACTACCGGCTGTCCTGTTGCCACTTTTTCGCCGTCTGCCAGGAGAAGCACTTGATCCAGATCAACGGAACTTCCCTCTTCCCCAGGGATTTGTTCCACATCGATAGTCTGGCCCTCTGAGACCTTGAGCTGTTTCCCTCCTGTCTTGACTATAGCGTAAATTGTAGTCCTCCTCGTCCAAAACTCCAGCGTTTGCATTTTACCAGTTACGCTGGATTTGTCAAGTGTGACTCTCTTCCTGTTATCTACAGCTGAAAACTGGACTTTGAGGATTTGCCAGTTACCAGGAAGTAATAGCAATGAGGTTAGAAGTGGTACACAACCGCA
>JAGXOF010000006.1 GCA_023660035.1 Dehalococcoidia bacterium LH_S1 | reverse complement strand
TGTAGGAAGGAGCAAAGCGGAGACAGCTGAAGCTGCCAACAGCTAATGCGAAAAGGGCCATTTTTTTAACTAAATGAGTTAGATACGGTTAACTAATCAAGAGCCAATGAAGGTACAAAAGGGAAAGGCAGACAATAAGCTGGCTGGCTTAGTAGGGCCGAGGTTGACGCCGCAGAGATTACTGCTTCTCGACCTGCTGCACCATGGGGAGCATTTAGATACTGACGAGCTCTACCGCCGGGCTAGAGACAAAGAGCCCCCCAGCATATCCACTGTCTATCGTAACTTGCGGTTATTCCTAAAGCTGGGGCTGGTAGAGGAGCATCACTTTAATAATGCTCACTCTTGTTACGAAATGAAAACGGATGTAGGGCATCACCACCTGATATGCCTTGGCTGTGGCAAGATTATAGAGTTTGAGTGTCCGCTGTGCCAGGAAATGAAAGGGAATCTTGAAGCCAGAAATGGGTTCCACATCACTGGCACCACGATTCTTCTAGCGGGATTCTGCACCGAGTGCTACAAGCAGAAGGAGAATGACATGAATTCTCGTAGTTCTAGTCAAAGCAAGATAAGCCATCTAACAAAGATGACCGATTTCTCTGCCTCATTCTATGACTCATATTACAAGCTGTTGCTGAGGCAGGAGAATTCCTTCAGGCAGAAGACTCATAAGCAAGGAAACCGTGTGGAGTATAGAGTTGCCACCTCTCTGGCTCTCCCATTTGATAGTGAGACCTTTGAGATAGTAGTTACCTCGCTGATATACCACCAGTTGATGTCCTGGCAGGAGCGAGTAAAAACCGTAAGCGAGATTTGGAGGGTGTTAAGACCTGGGGGAAGATATGTTAGTGCTGAATTTACTAGGTTTACCCCGGGAAATCTGATAGCAATGCGCGATTCACTGATAAGGAAATTCCCTCTGTTTGGTCTTGACCTGCTTGAAGAGAATGGATTCCGTATTACAGAGAAGATGAAAACTACGAAGCGAATCATGATTATTTCGGCAAAGAAGGTAGCGCGCCAGGATGTGCTGTTCAATGAGGTGATGAGAAATTAAGAAGCATCAGGGAGGTAGGCACCTCATTTCCGAGCCTGGACTGTGAGCACCCGGCCTCGGATTGATGAGAGAGGGCATCAAGCTGCTTAAAGCAGGTGATCCTGCCTTGTCCCTGGTGCATTATAGAGTATAGCACAAGTGTAGAATGACACTAAGAGCTCAAATTCAAAAAGGGAAAGGAGACTATCTGATGAGAAGCATCAAAAACAGAAAGGGAATAATTGGCATTGCAGCTTTAACCCTGGTACTCGTGGCGTCTCTGGTGGTCCCATTAACTGCCACCCCGGTTGAAGCCCATATGCCGGGAGCTGAACCACCGCCCGAGTTTGAGATGGAACCCATTGTAATAACTGATGGCGGGGTAGAAATCGAGATAACGATAGACGATGTGGGGGAGTATCACAATGAATGTATGCAAGAATTCAAGACCAAAATGCTAAAAAAGAAGGGTAAGACAGATGAGGAAATAGCCAAGATAATAGAGAATAGATTCGCTGGAACCAGTGGAATATGTCCGTGTTCCTCATGCGCCTTCAGGGCAGCCCTTTTGGGCATATCACAGGTATGGGGCGATGAGATACCGGAAAGAAGCGATATTAAGATTATCACTCGCCGCCCCACACCAGGTGCTACTCAGTGTCTCCAGTATATAACAGGGACTGGGCCGAACGTCCCCAACGTAACATCTAAAGGTGAGCTTCAAATGATTCTAGCCGATGGAACTGAGGCCAAAGACTTGTCGGTACCGAGCCTCAAGAAGCATATGAAAAACATGGGTATAGAGACCTGGAACTTTATCACCATCCGAAAATCCACCGGTGAACAGTTCAAGGTTCAAGTAGTAGAAGATATATTCCCCGAGGGCTTCTCCGAGCTGAGGGATAAGGTGAAGGTAGACAAAACAGCGACCACGGAAGGAGTAGACGAGTTCAAGGCAAGGTGGGAAGAGGTAAGAGATGCATTTCTGACTTCGCCTGATTGGGAGCTCTTTGAAGGGATAAGCGAGCCGTTTCCAGTTGGGGGAGCAAGCTTTCTAGGCATTTTGGTAATCGGTCTAATCACAGGTGTTTCCCTAAGCAGAGGGAGGAAATAGGAGAGAACTGTAAAACCAAGGAAAACGATATAAAAAGGAAGTTAAAATGCCAGGAAGCGAGAAGGAATATAAATACTGGGGCAGACTTGCCAGCACTTTTCACCAGGACAATTTTTATGTCACAGGGGTAAAGGTTAACCAAATGATAAGGGGGTGGCTTGTAGAACAATTCAACGAGGGAGATACTGTCCTAGAATTGGGCTGTGGGACCGGGTGCTATTCCGAGATGGTAACGGGTAAAGATAATGTTTTTGATGGCGTGCTGATGGCAAACTTGCTGCACATTGTCCTGGCTCCAATGGCGGTTCTAATGGAAAGCCATAGAATCCTAAAGGATAACGGAAGGATTGTAATTGTGGATTTTACCGGATATGGGATGAGCTTTGTCAATAGGCCATGTTAGTATAGTAAGAATCTCAGACCGGAGGAACTTGCAGAGATGGTGAGAGAGGCAGAGTTTGCCGTGGAAGAATCAATACTAATCGGGAAGAACACCAAAAAGGAACAGATTTCACAACAAGAAGAAATGAGACATAGCAACCAGCGCTTTATGTGATATGTGGTGAAGTAGGAGTAGATGCTAATGGTATTGACTCAAGTTAGAATTGGTGAGAGAGCTAGAATTATGGCAATTGAGGGAGGAGGGGGCTTAAGACAGAAGCTATTTCTGAGAGGTCTGATTGAGGGCAAGGTGGTGCGGGTAGTATCCAATCAGGGACCGATGACGGTTGAAGTTGATAGGAGTGTTGTTGTCATCGGTCGCGGTATGGCACAGAAAATTATGGTGGAGTAATAAACGGAATATTTGGCGTTTCTTTTAAAAGCCGTTGCTTAGAGGAGAGATTATTGCCTAGGGGAGGTGAAAATGTAGCAGTATCAAGTGACCCAAGGATGACGTGGAGAATCAAGTAAGGAGGGTTAAATGGAAAAGAAACTATCTGAAATGAAGTACGAAGAGGAGGGCATAGTTAAGGAGATCAGGGAAGGATTAAAGGATAAAATAGCCGGTATGGGTATTAGAGAAGGTAGGGGAATCAAGATGATGACCAAGCAGCCGATAAAGGGTCCGGCAGTAGTTGCTGTAGATAGGGCTAACACCTCTATCGGCTTGGGTCTAGCCGATAAAATCATAGTGGAGGTGGGGAAATGAACAAGGTACTGCTAATGGGTCAGGCCAATGTCGGCAAATCAGTATTCTTCAACCGTCTGGCGGGAGCCAATGTTACCGTATCGAATTACCCTGGAACAAGCGTTGACTTTGACAAAGGACGGATGCTGCTTGAGGGCAAACACGTTGACCTCATAGATGTTCCTGGCACCTTCTCCCTACAGCCCAAGGATAGAGCTGAAGAGGTGGCGGTGAAGATGCTGGAGCAGGAGAAGGATACCGTAGTTATATGCGTTATTGATGCCTCCAAGGTAGAGCGCGGTCTTTACCTGGCACTGGAAATTATAGAGAGGGGCTACCCGGTCATAGTGGCACTAAACATGTGGGATACAGCCAAGAATGCGAAGGTGAAGACAGACGTGAAAAAATTGGAGCAAATTCTAGGGGTACCGGTAGTGCCTACGGTAGCCACCACAAGCGAGGGGTTTAAGGAACTGGTGTCAAGAATGAGAGAGGCAGCACCTGTAGCAATAGAAGAAATTACTAAGAGTGTGGGAGGTGACAAAAGTGAAACTCACAATTGACCAACGATGGGATTTGGTAGATAGAATAGCCAAAGAAACGGTAGAGGTTGGCACCTATAAGCCTGGCTTGAGGGATGCCGTTGCTGATGCGACTGTTAGGCCAGCCATCGGGATTCCCTTTGCCATCGCTGTCCTGTATGGCTTCTGGACATTCTTCGGTGAATTCGCTGGCCTATTTACCGATGGCTTTTTCGTCAGGATTTTCGGAACCCACTGGATTCCGTTCCTAGGTGAAAAACTTGCCGGATTGCCAGATTGGGCTTTCACTATTCTGGTTGGAGACAGAGCAGTGTTTGCCGAGGGTTTCGGTGGTGACCCCTGTTTCGCTGCTGGTGGGATATTGACGACTGGTCTGTTTATGCCCTTTGGCATAGTTTTATGGGCAGTGCTAGCCCTCTTTCTGATGCTGGCAGTTCTGGAAGATACCGGATACCTGCCCAGGCTAGCTAGCCTCGTAGACTCGGTGTTGCACAAGATTGGTCTGCACGGCTTTGCCATCGTGCCCACCCTGGTTTCCCTAGGATGCAATGTCCCTGGAGTGACGGCTTGCAGGCCACTGGAAACAAGGAAACAGCGGTTTATGATGATAGCCCTGTTGGGGGTATTTGTTCCCTGTGGAGCGCAAATCGGGATGATGGAGGAGTTGGTCCCAGAGTTGATAGGCTGGGTCTTTCTAACCCTGGCGATAGGCTATCTCGGATTTGGCTGGGTTCTTAACAAAGTTTGGCCCGGGGAATCACCGGAGATACTGATGGATATGCCTCCGTATCAGGCACCGGTATGGTCAAATGTACTGAGAAAGACCTGGAATAGGACACGGCATTTCCTTTTTGTTGCTGTTCCCTTTGTTCTGCTTGGCTGCCTCATTGTTATGGTTTTGTATGCCACCGGTGCAATGGATGCACTTGCCAGTGCACTACAGCCATTCCTTATGGCAGTATTTGGCGTGCCTGCCGAGGCGACACCTTCTCTGGTAGTTGGATTCCTGAGGAAGGATTTGGCTATCGGGTTACTCCCCATAGAGGCAATGACCACCTACCAGGTATTCAAGTCTGTGGTTTTGCTCACCATTTACTTCCCTTGCTTGGCAACGTTTGCCATGTTGTTAAGGGAACTGAATTGGAAAGAAATTCTTTACACCCTTGGTTTCCTTGTGGTGACAATCCTTGTTTTTGGAAGCATACTCAATCTAATCGGAATGGCAGGAGGTTGGTAGTGATGAATAATAGGTCAACATCTGGAAGCATACTCGTTGCCGTTATGGGCATCGCCGCCTTGGGCTTCGGGATATTGGAATTCATGGGGGGGGGAATGGGGACCGTTGACTGTACAGGCAGGCATCTTCACCCCATGGAGAGCAGTTATCCTTATCTGTGCTGGTTTGATTTACCTGTCCAGCGTTACTAACTTCTTAGATGTTCGTCAATTGGGCAAGTCAGTGGTGGCGAGCATTATGATATGGATTGTGGCTGCAATGGATATTTGGGCAATGATAGCAGCTTCTATTCCGTCAGGGGCAGAGGAGGCAGGAGAGCCCTGGTTTGCTTCAGGAACTGAGTTCCTGGCTGCCTATGGCCCGCCTTATATGCCGGCAATATACCTGCTGCTCCCCTCGCTGGTGATACTCTACTTTATCGCTAAAAGAAGAACAGCAAGCCAAGCAGCATGAGTATGTAAAAAATTGGCTCTGTACGCAGCAAGTGTTGCTAAGAGGCCCTCCTTATTTTGGCAATTGAGCCAGCCTCTGTGGTCGCCACGCCCTTGAAGCGCACCATCCAACCCTTAACCGGCTGTGGTACGCGTTGATGCTGTTAACGTGGTAAATGAATCCCTGGAGGCGTTTCCCGCCACGACGCCCACCTGTTCCTTGCTAAGACCTCGCTTGTGGGCTGGCTTACCTCTCCCGGTTTTGTTCAGCATCCGTTTGCCTTCGACGAATGCTTTGACTCTTTACCGTACCCAGCCCACCGGGGTTATGTAAAGAGGCCCCTCATTTCCCGGCAATTGCAACATCCTGCTCACCCGCGAATCATAGAATGCGCCGACGGTTACAAGTCCCAGGTCGAGTGCCGTGGCTTGAAGACACACATTCTGAGCAGCATGCCCTGTCTCCATACGCGCATATCTTACGCCTTTCTCACCGTACTTCTGGGTTGTTCTCCCGTAGACAGCGCTAATCACGATGTCGATAGCGCCCTCCTTAACCCACTCCTGGTCCAAAGCAGCTTCAGCCAGTTCAACCCTCAACTCCCTCTCCTCAAGCCTGGCCAGTCGATGCTTCTCAGGTTCATAACTGTAGAGCCCGGCATCCAGCCCCTCAACATTCCCCACGACCACATACACCCCAAGCGGGTAAAGAGCACCCGCCGATGGTGCCGTACGCCCACCCCATTCAGCCGTTACCCCTTGCGCAGCCCAGACTGGAACTAAAAAGTTCACAACAGAAATCCCAATAACCAAATCACAAGATACAAATAATACCAAAAATCATAATAATCAAAACACCTAATAAACCAAGCTCTCACACAGCAATTGGAGCATCTGCCTTTGCTAATAAGTTACTATTTTGTCATTGGTCATTGAGATTTGTTTGGAAATTGGTGTTTGTAATTTGTGATTTTCATCCGTCAAAGGCCAATGCCTCGCATAAATATTGTACCAAATAACCCACGGCTTGGAATCTGCTTCTAAGGTTGTCTATAATAAGAAAGTGTGATGGCAGCTTTCGAATCCTTTGGTAAGCTCCTGGTGCTGGTTGGGACCTTTATACTCCTCCTGGGAGTTTCCCTCATGTTCTGGACCAAAATCCCATTTATCGGCAATCTCCCGGCCGATATCTTTATTCAAAAAGGGAGTTTTCGTTTCTTCTTCCCGGTGGCAACATGCCTGGTGATAAGCGCCTTGCTTACCTTCCTCATTAATATCCTCCCGAGGCTACTGGGCAAATAGAGGGGGTAAATACATTGATAATAGGCGTCATTTCCGACACCCACGCACGGTCCTTGGAAAATATCCCATCGCAAGTGAAAGCCAATATGGGAGAGGTCGACCTCATAGTTCACGCCGGTGATTTCACGGAAGCAACAGTGGTAGAAGGACTCAAGGGTTTTGGGGAAATGAGAGCTGTGGCCGGGAATATGGACGCACCCGAGGTGAAGGGAATGCTGCCTTCACGGGATATATTTGAAGTCAACGGGAAAAGGATCGGCGTAACACACGGTTCCGGAGGCCCCTATGACCTGGCTGAAAGGGTGCGTCAGATGTTCGATGACGTGGACATAATCATCTTCGGCCACTCCCACATGCCATGCAACGAGGTACAAGAAGGATGTCTCCTTTTCAATCCGGGACGCGCCATGAAATCCTACGGCCTCCTGACTATCGAAGAGGAAGTGAAATCCGAGATAATAGAGATTTAGAGGAGGAAGCAATAATGCCCAAAGCAACCCCGCAGGAATTGACGATGGACAAACTCGTATCACTGTGCAAGCGGCGGGGCTTCATATTTCAGTCGAGTGAAATCTACGGCGGCCTCTCCTCATGCTGGGACTACGGGCCACTGGGGGTGGAACTCAAAAACAATGTCAAAGCCACCTGGTGGCAATCAATAGTCAAAGAGCGAGACGACATGGTCGGGATCGACTCAGCGATCCTGATGCACCCCCAGGTATGGGTAGCCAGCGGGCATGTTAATACATTTGCCGACCCACTCGTGGAGTGCAAGAACTGCAAAAGGCGATGGAAAGCCGATGATTTGCAGGACAATGTATGCCCTGAATGTGGAGGCGAGCTCAGCGACCCGCGCATGTTCAATCTCTTATTCAAAACCCACATGGGCCCGGTCGAGGACGATGCTGCGGAAATCTACCTGCGCCCGGAGACCGCACAGGGCATCTTCGTTAATTTCCAGAATGTCCTTAACTCCACCCGCAAAAAACTCCCGTTCGGTATTGCGCAGATAGGGAAATCCTTCCGCAATGAAATCACTCCCGGCAATTTCGTCTTCCGGACAAGGGAATTCGAGCAAATGGAGATAGAGTACTTCGTCAAGCCAGGAACCGACGAGGAGTGGTTTGGGCACTGGGTCCAGGAACGCCTCAACTGGTACCTCAACCTGGGCATAACGAGGGAGAACCTCCGGCTTCGTCCACATGAGTCAGACGAGCTTGCGCATTACGCCCGTAGTTGCACCGATATAGAATACCTCTTCCCTATCGGATGGTCGGAACTGGAGGGGATTGCCAACCGCACTGACTTCGATCTCACTCAACATGCGAATCTGAGTGGGGAGAAACTCTCCTACTTTGACGAACAAACACAGGAACACTATATACCGTATGTGATCGAACCGTCGGCAGGCGTGGACCGGTCAGCCCTGGCATTCCTAACCGACGCCTACGAGGAGCAGCTGGACGATAAGGGCGATCTCCGCGTCGTGTTACATTTCCACCCCTCGCTGGCTCCCCTCAAGGTAGCTATCCTCCCATTGAGCAAGAACGAAAAATTGATGCCGGTAGCAGAGGGAATATACTCCGACCTGCGCCACGACTGGATGGTGCAATACGATACCGCACAGAGCATAGGAAGGCGGTACCGCAGGCAAGACGAGATCGGGACACCCTTCTGCGTGACCGTCGATTTCCAGTCGCTGGAGGACAACCAGGTTACCGTCCGCGACCGCGATACCATGCGGCAAATCAGGGTCCCCATCCCCGAACTCAAGGGATGCCTGAGCAATAAGCTGTCCGGCGAACCCTTCGAGGTGCTGCCGCCCGGCGGCAGTTATCAGCTGGGGTTTGATTGATAAACAGGGAGAGATAATGGCAATCGCGGAAATAAGCGTTGTCCCGGTAGGAACGAAGACCCCTTCGCTTAGCAAGTACGTGGCACAAGTTCTGCAGGTCCTTCAGACCCAGAAAGAGGTAAGCTACGAGCTAACTGCGATGGGAACCATACTGGAAGGCGACCTGGACAAAATCATGAACCTCATACAAAAGATGCATGAAAGCGCTTTTGGCAGCGGTGTTGCGCGGGTTGTAACCACGGTAAAGATCGACGACCGCCGGGATAAGGTCTCAACCAGAGACAGTAAGGTCCAATCTGTACAAAGGGAATTAGGGCAGTCAGAGAGGAGAATTTAATGGCAAAGCATTCAGTAATATTTCAGCCCGCTGGAAATCGGGGGAATATTCAAGAGGGCAAAACAATCATGGAGGCAGCGAGAAAG
This sequence comes from Dehalococcoidia bacterium LH_S1, assembly GCA_023660035.1. GTDB lineage: Bacteria > Chloroflexota > Dehalococcoidia > SZUA-161 > SpSt-899 > JAGXOF01. The sequence continues at coordinate 14,975 of JAGXOF010000006.1, read as the reverse complement.
CTGGGAGTGGGGCTGCAGAGTACCTGCGGGGGGCACCAGACATGCGGGAAGTGTAAAGTAAAGGTTCTGGACCAGCATGGCTATTATAAATCCAAGAAGGGCCAGGAGAAGGTCTCACCTCCCACTGAAAAAGAGAAGGGGCTTCTCGGTGAGGATGCCATCTCGGAGGGTTACCGTCTGGCATGCGCTACCCAGGTTCTTGGCGCCCTGACCGTCGAGGTCCCTCCTGAAACCCAGGTCAGCCATGAAGTGATCAGTAAGACCGCTATACAGAAGGCTGTTACCCTCAAGCCCGCGGTAAGGAAACTATACCTCGAAGTCCCCAAGCCTCAGCTTGGGCACTCCCAGGGAGACTGGGAAAGGGTCTCCGGAGTGCTGAAAGAGCATTTTGCCCTAAAAGATCTGACTATCGACCATGAGGCACTGGCAGCACTGCCAAAGGCTCTACGCAGCGGCAATTGGAAAGTTACCCTTACATTATTTATGGAGAAAAGGGTCATAAGGATAGAGTCCGGGCTGGCGGAAAAAGCCTTCGGGTTAGCCCTTGATGTAGGCACCACAACGCTGGCCGGCTACCTGTGTGACCTGCCCACGGGGGAGGTCGTCGCCACTGAAGCCAGGAGCAATCCTCAGATAAGTTATGGCGAGGACGTAATTTCCCGCATTACCCGCACCATCCGTAATCAAGAAGGGCTGAATGAGCTGAGGAGCTGTCTCTTTGATTCATTAAACGAGCTTGTACAGGCCGTATCTCAGGAAGCAAACATCGCTGGAGAGGATATCATTGACGCCACGATAGTGGGAAATACTGCCATGCATCATATCTTCCTCAATCTTGACCCCCAGCATCTGGGATCATCCCCCTTCACTCCCGTCCTCCAGAGCCCAATGGATATAAATGCCCGGGACTTTGGACTGTCAATATGCCCGGGAGCCAATGTACACGCCCTGCCAGTTGAGGCAGGTTTTGTAGGAGCAGACAACGTAGCGGTGGTCATTGCCGAGGAGCCCTACAACCAGGATGACATGATGCTGGTTATCGATGTCGGAACAAACGGCGAGCTGGTTCTGGGCAACAGGAAAAAGCTCGTTTCCGCTTCATGTGCTACCGGGCCGGCTTTTGAAGGCGCACATATCAAGTTCGGAATGAGAGCAGCCAGAGGGGCAATCGAGAGCATAAAAATCGACCCCGATAGCCGCGAAGTGAGATTTAAGGTAGTGGGAGATGACCGCTGGAGCGATCAGGCCCCTGCGGTCAAAGCCACAGGCATATGCGGTTCCGCCATAATCGATGCCACCGCCGAGATGCTGCACGCGGGCATCATAAATCGTCGAGGTGCATTCATCAAGAACATCTCCAATCCCAGGATGCTGTATAATAAGAAGGAGGCCGAGTTCGTCATCGCCTGGGCGGACGAAACTGATCTGGGCCGTGACATCACGGTTTGTCAGAACGATATCCGCTCGATGCAACTGGGAAAAGGAGCACTGCTCTCAGGCGCCAACCTGCTGATGAGGCAACTGGACATAGAGAATGTGGACAAGGTAATCCTGGCCGGTTCATTTGGACTCCACATCGACAGGCAAAATGCTCTGGATATGGGGCTATTCCCCGATGTCGATGCGGAAGCGGTATACTCAACAGGCAATGCGGCTGGAGAAGGTGCACGCCTGGCACTCGTAAATACCGACAAACGGCGCGAAGCGGCTGACATCGCCCGGCGGATAGAATACATGGAGCTGAGTCTCGAATCAGACTTCCAAACGGAATTCGTTCGCGCCATGATCTTCCCCGCACCTCAAAAGGTAGGAGAAAAATAGCAAAGTGGTCCTAGGAATCAATGAGCATTCACCGAAGACGGAGCATAGATAGCCTAAAATGCTTTTAAGGAAGTGCGGTCATGCAGAATGAAACGGAAGGAAAAAGCAAACTCATCGACGTCTTGAGCAAGCGATTCTCGGAAGAAGCCCCCCATATTGCCAGTCTCCTCCATCAAGCCCATCAAAGTAGCAGTTTAAACTATGCCGATATAGACCTCAACCCCGCAACAAAAGAGGACATAATTCTCATCGCTGCACAGGATAGAATGATAGTGCCACTGGGCACAGCTCCTGCATGGGAAGACAGGATTATAACATGCGATGAGCATGAGACCTACCACATGCCCAAGGTTGTACATCTTCTCGTAGACATGGCTGAGGAAGAAGGCAAGTGGGAGCCTGAAACAGCTGGGGGCCAATGCTTGAGGGAGGCCGGCGAGCCCAACATTTCCAAGGTGCTGAACTATCTCAGTATGTTAAAGACTATATCGCCTGACTACCGGATATCACTAGAGGTAATGAAGCCACTAGGAGGCGAGCTGGGCATAAGCTTCCAATTTCACAAGCTCATTGATGAACTCGTCCAATGCGGCATAATGAGCACATATAGCAGGAGGTCCCTGTTCAGAGGTACTCCCCACTACGAGATAAACCCATCTCTCTACTGGACCGCACCATGAAATAACGCAGGATAAAAGTAGTCCAAAACGTAACAGACTTGTCATTAGGGAAGACAGCTATTAGAATATATAGTGCAAATAATTCTTAAAGGAGGTTCTACTGAATGGCTTACAAGATCACAGATGAGTGTATCAGCTGCGGGGCCTGCGAGGACGAATGCAAGAATGGCGCGATATCGGAAGGGGAGGATATCTATGTAATCGACCCCAATAAGTGCACTGAATGTGTAGGCTGGTTCGATTCTCCCCAATGTGCAGAGGTATGCCCCGTAGAGGCCAGCATACCTGATCCGGACCACGAAGAGAGCAGAGACCAGCTCCTCGAGAAGTGGAAGAAGCTTCATCCGAGTGAAACTCCGGAGGTAACGTAGAGACATTCAAGACAAACAAATAAGCAGCGGGGGTGTGTTCACTGTAGTAATTAAACGCAGAGGGAACCACTCCCGCAAAGCGGTTATGGAACATCTTCAGAAGAGGGGAGAGATTCAATAACTGAGAAAACCAATAAACAGGTGGATCAGTAGATATAGGAGGTAACCAATGGGCGGATATCAGGTAATCATTGTTGGTGGTGGTCCTGCTGGAATCACTGCAGGGCTCTACACCGCGCGGGCAGGATTCAAAAGCCTCCTGCTCGAGAGAGGTGCTTTTGGCGGACAGATGATCAACACTAGCCACGTAGAGAATTACCCCGGCTTCGTAGAAGGAATATCCGGGGCTGAGCTGGGACTACTAATGCACCAGCAGGCGACCAAGTACGGGCTGGAATCGAAGACAATTGAGGTCGCCGCCATCAATCCCGGACCGCCTCACACGGTATCAACCTCTGAGGGCAACTTTGAAGCTGAAGCTGTAGTACTTGCCCCTGGCTCGGAATACCGCAAGCTCGGTGCTCCCGGCGAGGAAGAATTCAGTGGTCGCGGAGTTTCCTATTGCGCAACGTGCGATGGTTTCTTTTTCCGTAACAAGGTAGTAGCGGTAGTGGGAGGAGGTGACACTGCCATCACCGATGCTCTTGAGTTGAGTCAGCACGCCAGCATGGTGTACGTGATTCACCGCCGGGACCAGTTGCGAGCAAGCCAGGTTCTCCAACACCGTGCTTTTAATGAACCCAAGCTTGAGTGCATATGGAACGCGGTCGTGGAGGAAATCGTGGGAGATAGCTTGGTACAGGAAATCAAACTGCGGGATGTGAAAACGAAAGAGCTCTCCAGTTTGCAAGTAAACGGGTTATTTGTGGCAATAGGGATTATACCCAATACCCAGTCCCTTGTCGGAGCCGTTGAAGTCGATAACGGCGGTGCCATAAGTACGGACGAAGCTATGGCAACCTCGGCCCCGGGAATCTTCGCTGCTGGCGATGCGCGGAGCGATTCACCACGCCAGATAGCCACCGCAGTCGGTGACGGGGCAACCGCAGCCAACTCCGTTATGAAGTACCTTCAGGAAAAAGGCCGCTAAAGCAAAAGCACCCTCGGGCTTATTCATTCGGTTAAGGAGGCAGGACTGAAGCAGGTGCGGGATTGGACAGCATTTATGTAGCTCCACTTCTCTTTTTCTTCATCCCTTTCCTATTTTCTATGTTGGGTATGGGTGGTGCTCAGGTATACGTCCCAATACTATTCTGGTTGGGAATGGATCTCAAAACAGAGGCGATTCCACTGGCTCTCCTTCTCAATGTGGTTAGCACTGCATCAGCTTCTATAACGTATCTGAGCAAACGTCTTGTGGAATGGAAAGTCGCCCTGGTGCTTGGTGGATCCATGGCCATATTTGCCCCTGTAGGGGCCCGAATAAATGTTGGTCTATCAACAAAGGAACTCGTTCTTTATTTTGCACTATTCACCATAGCTGCAGCAGCGCTCATGATTTCAGGATGGAAACCAAAGGGAGAAAAACTGACTAGAGGCAAGCTCATGACGCTTTCAATTCCAGCAGGCGGAATATTGGGATTTATAGTCGGACTCCTCGGCCGTGGGGGAGGAGCCTTTGTTATGCCCACACTGCACATTGGAGGAATTGATGCTAGAAGAGCTGCCGCTACCTCAGCCTTGACAATCACCGTGGCAGCACTCAGCGGCTTCCTAGCCCATCTTGCCATGGCAGCCAAACCGGATTGGCTTATCTGGGCATTGTATATAGTTGCCGTGATCGCAGGTAGTCAGACAGGATCGCGCATAATGGCAGGAAAACTGCAATCCCGATCGGTACGGTTTATATTCGGTATCGTATTGGTTTGTATTGCAGCAGCACTGATAGTTCACGATATTATACTTGCATAATTAATGGGAGGAATCGATGAAGATAGCTACTTCGGGGAAGGGAGGGGTGGGGAAAACCACCCTGGCCAGCCTGATGGCGATGGCATACGCTGATGCAGGCTACAACGTGATAGCAATAGATGCCAACCCTGACGCCAATCTGGCTCTGGCACTGGGCATATCTCCAGAGGAAGCAGACAACATAACTCCAATAATCGAGCTACAGGACCTCATCTACGAAAGGACCGGCGCACAGCCCGGCACCATCGGGGGCAACTTCAAGCTTAATCCCGAGGTAAGTGACATCCCGGACCGTTTCTCAATTGAACGCAATGGGATAAAGCTCCTGGTAATGGGCACCGTCAAAGGCCCCCTTGCCGGCTGCGTTTGCCCGGAAAGCGCCATGCTCAAAGCACTGTTAATGCATCTTGTATTACGCCGCGATGAGGTGGTAATCCTGGATATGGACGCAGGGGTAGAACACCTTGGCAGAGGTACAGCCCAGGGTGTGGATGCATTCCTGATCGTGGTGGAGCCAGGGCAGCGAAGCCTGCAAACCGCCAGATCGGTCAAAAAACTGGCCGAAGGGCTCAATATTCATAACTGTTACGCTGTAGGATGCAAAACCCGAAACGAGTCCGAGCGTCAGTTTATCAAGGATAATCTCCCTGGATTCCCTATACCGGGCTTCCTGGACTACAACGAGGATATTGTTAAAGCCGACGCCGAAGGGCTAAATGTATACGAAAGAGTTCCACAGGCAGTAAAGAACGTGCAGGAGATACAACAGGAAATGGAAAGGCTTTTATCCAATCCATGATCGAGGCCATATGCTTTGACCTGGGATACAAAACTGCTATAATTGCGCTGGGGAGAGTATCGGTATCAGAAACATCATCAAAAATTGTAAATTGGAACGATTATTTCGATACCATAATAAGCTCCGAGGAAGCGGGAATAGAAAAGCCAGCCAGAGAAATATTCCAGCTCGCATTATCTAAGTTAAAGGGGGGAGATGAAGACACGAGAATGGTGGGGAACAGGGTCGATGCGGATATTGGGGGAGCAAACAGGATGGGGATGAAAAGTATCTGGTTTAAATGGAATGATCGCTACAGGGATTCAATTGACACTGAGGAGAAGAGATCTAACTTTACGATAAGCTATATGCCCGAATTGTTGGGCATATTAGACTTAATTATAAAAAGGAGGTAGTATGAGTAATGTAGTGGAAGTCAGCGATAAGACCTTTGAAGAAGAGGTCATGAAATCTGATGCTCCAACTGAGGTGGATTTCTGGGCACCCTGGTGTGGGCCATGCAAAATGGTATCACCCATCTATGACAAGCTCTCAGAGGAATACCAGGATTTCAAGTTCTGTAAGATGAACGTTGACGAGAACCCACAAACAGCGATGCAATATCAGATCATGAGTATCCCCATGCAGATGTTCTTTGCAGGCGGGGAGAAGGTCGACGAACTCCTCGGCGCTGTTCCCGAACAGTCGATTCGTTCAAAGGTCGATGAGGTTCTCCAGAAATTCCCAACCGATGAAAAGGGCAAGCTTAAATCCATCCTCTCATCGTGGGTTGATCATAACACCCAGGACAGCGCCAAGTTCAAAAAATGGACTCAGGAAGCCCAAGAGTTGAAAGATACTCAACTCTACAACAACCTTACACAGATTGCTCAAGAGATAGATGAGGCCAATGGAAAGCTTTCTCAGCTTCTGAAGGAATTATAGACCGGCTGCCCGGGATTCAGTGAAATTAACATCTAGGGTAAAAAGGATCAACATCACAAGGAAGGAAACAATGGCCGCGTTTGAAGACAGGGAAATCAGGGTTAACAACCTGAATATTCACTATCTGGACTAGGGTAACTGCAACGCAAGACCGATGGTGCTGCTCCACGGAGTGGGGGGATATGCCCACTATTGGGATTTCGTCGCTAGAAGTATGAGGTCCGACTACCACGTCATAGCCGTGGACCAAAGAGGCCACGGAGACAGCGACCGGGCGGAAAGCTACAGCATCAAAGAGTACCTCCACGACCTTGAGGCTTTTGTCAATGAATCGGGACTGGACAACATCGTCCTCATCGGGCACTCAATGGGGGGAATCACTGGAGTAACATACGCCGCATGGAATCCCGAAAAACTGGCAAAACTCGTAATAGTGGATATCGGCCCAAGGATCTCTCCCGTCATGACAGAAAGAAAGCGGAAGGAGCTCCAGAGCAAGCCTGAGAGCTTCAGGGACGAGAATGAGCTCATTCAATTCCTCAAAACGCGCAGCCCTCTGCAGGGCCAGGAGATCATTGAACACCACCTTAAGTACAACATCACACGGGATGGGAAAGGGAATCTGGTATTTAAATATGATAGAGCGCTGGAGAAACTCAACCCGCAGTCACCGGATTTCCTGTGGGATCAACTCCATAAACTAACCTGTCCCACCCTTCTGCTCCATGGTGCAGAGAGCGATCTCCTGACCAATGAAACCGCCCAGGATATGGTCGATGTGATACCTCACTGCTCGCTGGCTAATATAGACGGCGCCGGCCACGATGTACCCCTGGACAATCCCGGAGCATTTGAGTCCGCAGCCCGTGAGTTTTTACAAAGGACAGACTGATGAGCGCTGCTTCACAAGGGCAAATCAGCGTCTATGATATCGAAGAAGCTCAAAGCGAGCAAGTTCGGAGGTATCTGGATAGCCCCAAAAACGTGGAGATAATGCTGGATTACGACGGGGAGGGAGAAATCAGCGCCTCCTCAAAAGTATGGAAAGCCACGCTCTGGATCTACGTTAAGGTCAGAAACGGAAAAATCCAGAAGGTATCCTGGTTTGCTACAACTATGGGAGGGCTCATCTCAGCCTACGGAAGCGCTCTTACCGAGATAGTCAAAGGAAAGACAGTACAACAAGCCCTGGCAATTCAGCCCAAAGATATCTCCGAGGATCTTGGATTGCCCGAAACTGGTTTCGGCACATGGTTTAAGAGGGGACTCGTGGAAGCGATCAATAACTACAACGCGTATAAGCTATCCCCATGGAAAAGGGCATATAAACCAAGGCAATAACAGTGGGAGGTGAGAAGATGGATTACATCACCCCAGCACAGATGAAGGAAATAGACCGGCGAACGCAGGAAGAGTTCGGCATCCCCGATACCATCCTCATGGAAAACGCCGGAAGAGCCGTCTTCCAGAAGGCAATAGAAATGCTCGCCAAGCAGAATGATAAAAGGGCAATAGTTGTCTGCGGAAGCGGGAACAATGGAGGCGATGCCTTCGTCGTCGCCAGACATCTGATGAATCACGGAATCGACGTTGATACCTTCCTCTTGGTGCCGGTTGAGAGGCTCCGGGGCGAAGCGAGGGCCAACTACGACCGCACCCGGAAGATCGCCCAGACACTGGGAAAGGATATTCAGGTATTAAACAAGGCAAATTTGGACCTGTTCAAGGAGAAAGTGGAGTCCGCTAAAGACGGACTGATAGTGGACGGGATATTCGGCACCGGTCTGGGGCGAGAAGTAGGAGAACCACAACGAACCATTATTCAACTGATAAATGATTCCCGAAAACCGATACTGGCCGTGGATGTCCCCTCCGGCCTGGACGCCACGGAAGGAAAGGTCCTGGGGGTTTGCGTTCAAGCCACTGCAACGGTAACGTTTGCGAAACCCAAAACAGGCTTCCCCGGAAATGAGAATTACACCGGAGAAGTCATTATTGCGGATATATCAACACCTAAGGTGCTTCTGGAGGAATAGAATGAGTTGGAAAATCGTTTCTACGGGAAGAGGGGGAACGGGGAAGACTACCTTTACAGCCTTGATTACGAGATATCTACCTCCCCCGCTTCTCCTGATTGATATCGACCCCGACCAGAATCTGGCTGACATGCTGGGAATAGATCTGGAGAAACAGAAGGTAAGAACCGTCTCAGATGCTCTCTACGATATCCAGATGAACACAGGATACGAGGAGCTAAGCTCGATGCCCTTGCCAGATAAGGTCAGCTATCTCCTGCAGAGGGAGTGCTTATACGAAGGGGATAACTTTGATCTTGTCACCCTGGGGGCCAAATGGACCGAGGGATGTTACTGCGCCCCTGATGACCTGCTCAGAGCTACCATCCCCAACCTGGCCAAGAACTATAAAACCGTGGTCATGGATTCCCCGGCCGGGCTGGAACACCTGAATCGCAAAGTGATCTCGGACATCGATGATCTCTTCGTTTTGTCCGACCCTTCCGCCAAGTCCGTAAAACACGTGAAACGAATTAAGAACATCACCCAGGAGATAAAGATTATATACAGCCACTTCTATGTCGTGGGGAACTACGAACTCGACTCGGAATCTGAACAATATTTGCGGGATTCAGGTGAAACATACCTCGGGAAGCTGGATTACGATGCCCAGGTAAAAGAATACAATCTGAAAGGTGAGTCACTGCTGGACTTGCCCGAGGATTCGCCTGCGTGCGTATCGGCCAGAAACATACTGGAGAAGGCAGGCTATAAGATAGAAGGTGTTAAGGTAGGAGGATAATCAGATGGCACTGTTATCTATACGACACCTCCCTGAGCCTGTCCTGAGAGAGAAAGCCAAGAAGATATCAAACATCGATGGGACAATCCAGAAACTTATCGACGATATGATAGAGACAATGCAACAGGCAAACGGCGTGGGATTGGCAGCGCCTCAGGTTGGTGCCTCCTTGCGATTGGCAGTTCTGCAAATGCCCGAGGAAGAGCCCTTTGCCATTATCAACCCGGAGATAGTCAAAAGCTCCGGAGAACAAGAAGTTGTGGAAGGATGCCTAAGCGTCCCTGGCTATGCCGGCGAGATAAAGCGTCCGGCCTCAGTGACGGTAAAGGGACTTGACCGGAATGGTAAATCGATAAGGATCAAGGCCTCCGATCTGCTCGCCGAAGCCCTGGAGCATGAGATCGACCATCTCAACGGTAACCTGTACATCGACCGCGTAGAGAGCAACGACAAGCTGTACAAAACGGAGCAGAACAGTGAGGATGAGCATCAGTCTATATGAGAATCGCTCTACACATATGTTGCGGGGTTTGCGCTGCCAGCGTAGTAGAAAGACTGGTCGAGGAAGGCCACCAGGTCATTGGATTCTTCTACAACCCCAACATTCATCCAGCAGAGGAATACGAAAGAAGGCTGCAGGCCACCCGGAAAGTGTCACAGGAGTTGAATTTCGCCCTGGAAACGGGTACCTACACGCCAAAAGAGTGGTTTAAACAGATCACAGGTCTGGAGCAAGAGCCTGAAGGAGGGAAAAGATGTGAGGTCTGCTTCCGGATGAGATTGGCGGAAACCTGCCGTTTCATGAAGAACATTGGAGCTGACTCCTTCTCCACCACTTTGACAGTCAGTCCCCACAAGTCCGCAGAAACCGTCAATACCATTGGGAAGGAGATCGGGGGAGACATATTCCTGGCCAGGGACTTCAAAAAGAAAGACGGGTTCAAGCGTGCCATGGAGTTGGCAAAAGCATGGAGCCTTTACAGGCAGGACTACTGCGGCTGCATCTATAGCATGAGGGAGTGATAACCATTCCGACCTCCCCCTCCGCCGGAGGCCGAATAAGGAGGAAACATGGATATCAAGATAACAACTCTAAGTGAAAACACAGCAGATACCCCCGACCTAATCGCCGAGTGGGGGTTAAGCATCCTGATGGACATAGACGGATATCGCATTCTCTTCGATACCGGAGCCAGTTTCTCAGCGATTTACAATGCTCAGATGCTAGGAATAGATCTCTCCACAATCGATAAGATGGTACTGAGCCATGGGCATTTCGACCACGCCGGTGGACTTCTTAATGTACTCCAGAGAATAAACAAACCAATCGAAATCATCGCCCATCCTGATATATGGGATGCAAAATATGCCTTAAGAGCCGACCACCGATATATCGGAATAGCCTTTAACAGAGAGCAATTGGAAGCCCTGGGTGCCACGTTTTACCTGACGAAGGATCCTGTATGGATAAAGGACAATATCGTGACGACCGGTGAGATCCCCATGATAAATGACTATGAGCAGATCGACCCCGATCTTTACATCAAGCAAAATAATGAATTCAAGCACGACCCTCTGGCAGATGACCTTGCCATGGCAATCAAGACCGAGCAAGGTCTGGTAATCATTCTGGGGTGCAGTCACCGCGGGATGATAAATACAATAAATCATCTCCAGCAAATCACCGGCGAGACGCGGGTTTACTGTGTAATCGGGGGAACACACCTCATGGCCGCCTCCCCTGAACGGTTGGCGAAAACCACAGCCGACCTCAGACAGATAGCAGTACAACGATTGGGGGTCTCTCACTGTACCGGCTTTCAGGCATCTTCATGGCTGGCTCAGGAATTCCCTGACATATTTTTCCTTAATAACACCGGCACGCAGCTAAACTTGCCCTGAGGGAAAAAATCATGGAAATAGAGCTTTTCCCTGACCTCTCCAGCTGCATACATACCACCGCCAAGAAGGAATACGAAGGGACCATGAAGCGTCTCTTTGAATCGGAAACGGAAAATGAGGAACTTCAAGAAAAAGTGGAAATGTTGAGGATGTTCCTGGAATCGACGGATGCCATCAAGCTTCGCAACGAGTACGAACCATATCTCATCGAAGGGAAAAACGTCAAATTCACCTTACGTCCGGCTGGCGACAGGACTGAATACTGGTGGGAAGTGATTGAAAAATGATACTCGTGGGCTTGACCGGCGGAATTGGCTCCGGGAAAAGCACTGTAGCCAGGGTGTTCAAGGAACTCGGAGCTTACCTAATTGACTTTGACGCCCTGTCCAGGGAGGTTGTTTACCCATATTCCAAAGGGTGGAATGCAATAGTCAACCACTTCGGCCGTGAAGTACTCAATGAGGACTCAACTCTCAACCGGCAAAAACTGGGAGCAATAGTGTTCAATGATTCTGAAAAACGCGAGGCGCTGAATGGCATTATTCACCCGCTGGCCTTTGAGGAGGCTGACAGAGGGCTGGAAAGTATCGAGGAATCTGACCCCGATGCAATCATCATAGAAGAGATCCCCTTACTCATAGAAATTGGCGATCAGGAGTCCTTCGATAAAGTGGTGGTCGTATCCGTCAGTGAAGAGAAACAGCTTGAGAGGCTGGTATCCGCCGGGTGCAGGCCGGAAGAGGCAAAGGGAAGAATTAATGCTCAACTCCCCATAAAGGAGAAGATCAAGTTCGCCGATTTCGTTATCGACAATAATGGATCGATCGAGGAAACGAGGAAACAGGTAGAGAGTGTATTTAGGCAATTGAAGATTTGACACCCTCTCAGGCCTTTGTTAGTATCAATGCTGGGAATTAATCATCGTGTGTCAGCGTATAGGGGGATATAGCTCAACTGGGAGAGCGCGGCGTTCGCAACGCCGAGGTTGGGGGTTCGAGCCCCCCTGTCTCCACCAGAGTTACCAACAGCTAATACCACTACCAATTATATAGTCGCTGGATCTCCCAAACTATAGCAAAGGCAATTTTTGGTATATTTGTACCTAGCTCATGTTTGACAAATGGGTCTGAAAACACATTCAAAATACCCCTTTCCTCCATCTCAACCACATGGATGGTACGCAACGCTTCCAGCGCCGCCTCACCTGATAAGTTACTGCCCGCTGCCTTTAGCTTTTTCTCCATTGCTCGCTCCAGCAGGAAGGCCAGCGCCGCCACAAAAATGGGCCCTTTCACTCGACCATCGTCACCGTGGTAAATAGGCCCCATCTCGATCACGTCCTTCAGAGAACGAAATGCCATCTCTACGTCGCTCAAATCCTTGTAGGCTTCCACTACTTCTACTGGGGTGAGCCCTTGTTCCTCTGTCTGGATTAAGTACTCCCCTTCATAGGCTTTCTCACGCTCCAGGTTAGGGTACTCAAAGTAGTGGAATTTCCCTTCCTTTATCTCCCAACCATAGTAACGTTGACCATGATTGCGAGAGAGAATGGCAACCACCACTTACCCTGGCGATTGCACACATAATCCGTCTCCAACCACGTGGCTAAGTGGTGCTTACTGCCAGGACAAGAAAGTCGATTTGCCACCAGAACAAATGCCAGCACGCTGCTTCCCTTAGATTCACCTCTGCAGCAGGCATCCCATTGCTCTCCGCTCCTTCACCTTGCAGCAGCCAGTAGCTGCTGTATGTGGAGGTTAGAGAAAGTAGGAATGACCTTTCTCGGTGGGAGCAGAATCTTCACGCGGTCAAACGGGTTACTCTCTATGATGTCCTCAGAGACGAGCCATGAGAAGAAGATTCTCAGACTGCGCAAGTAGCAGTTAATAATATGCCCAGATAGGCCTCTATCCTGGGGGTGGTTGAAACGGTGACCGGAGAAGCACTGCTTCTGCTGCAAATAACGAACGAATTGCCTGATTTCGTGGTGGCTGATCTGAGCCCTGTCAGCGCTTAACCCTTGTGAGGTGAGGAAGCCCACAAAGTAGAGTACACTGTTAGTGACAATAGTGATGGCGTTGGGACTCTTGCCCTCGGTGCTGGCACAGAGTTGATAACCCTGAAGCAACCTACCTATATCAGTGCAAGAATTTAACGAAGCAAGAGCCCCTTCTTTACAAAGCTGATTTTTGGGGTTAAAATGAATACGATTTTGGGCGATTAGCTCAGTGGATAGAGCACTTGCTTTACACGCAAGGGGTCAGAGGTTCGAGTCCTCTATCGCCCACCATTCTGTACCGCATCAAGAACCCCTGCCTTTTCCTCGATTAGCCCATCCGGTGGCAGGGGAATCGTGTATTTGAGAAGCACTTCCTTTCCGGTCACCTTTACTTCCTTAGCGAAAGAACGGATGAAGGTTTTCTGCTCTGACAGAGGGCTGTTGGACAAGACATCCTTGAGGCTCTCGACATAGCTCCGGACCACGCTTTCGTCGGCAAACTGCAGTCTGTTCTGATCCAATTGCCCCTCCAGGTCCATTCGTGTAGCCTGGAGCTGGTCTTCTTGATGGCGGAGGGCCTGGATTCTGGGGCTCAGATCATTGACGACGATTTTCCCCTTCTCAAGAGCATCATAGAGATGGTCCAAACGGCGATGAACGTCATCTATGGGGCAGGGCAGGCCCCCGCTCCCTGTTTAAGCAGGCTGCCACACATGTAGTAACTGAACTTCCCGCTCTTGGCCTCCTGGCAAACCAGGGCTTTGTCGCCGTACCCACAGGGCGCTAATCCACTGAGAAGGTAGGGGCTGCTTGTGCGACGAGGATGCATCTGGGTTGGTCCCCTCTCTTTTAATATTGCCTGCACTTTGCTGAAGGTTTCCTTGTCCACTATTGGTTCCCAGAGATTCTCTACCCGAACAGGAGGAAGATCACTGTTAATGCGGGTATGTCGCCCCCAGACCAGCGTGCCGGTGTAAGTCTCATTGGTCAGTATCCCGTGTATGGTAGTCTTACCCCATTTCTTGCCCCTGGGAGACAAGATGCCCTCCTTGTTGAGGGCTTTGGCGATATCCTTGATCCTGCTCCTGTAACGAATTCCGTGAAAACACGCTCCACCACCTGGGCCTGGTGTGGTTCGATCTCTAGGAAAGGGCGTTCCTTGGTGCCGTCCTTGACCTTTATCCTTCGATAACCATAGAGAGTGCAGCTGTTGACGAAGAATCCTCTTGAGGCACTCTCCCTGAGGCCTCGCATTACCTCCTGGCCGAGGTTGGAGGAGTAGAACTCATCCAGGCTCTCAATGATTGCCTCCAGAAGCCGGCCGGTAGGGGTATCTTCGAATGGCTCCGTAATTGAAACGACCTGCACAATGGGTTTTCGTGTTATGCCTGCCGGTAGTGCTGCTGACGGCCAGCATAGCTGTGCTGGTAAATAACATGTGGCTTTATCGCTATGGTTTCCATGAGTATGGTGTCCGGGAGTCGCTGGCGGTGCATGGAATGCAGTTATCCGAGGCGGAGCTGGAGAGTGTTTACGCCGGGCTGATTAGCTACTATCCCATGTTTGACAATTGGGTCTGAAAACAGATTCAAAATACCTCTTTTAAGAACTTATCCGTAAATAACATATACTTTTCCCATAGATCTTGTTATGCTGGTCTCTATAATAAACCCTTATTATAGTAAGTTGCATTAAACTCCATAATGTGGTATACTTAAGCCATTATGAAGGGAGACAAGATACAGATAAAT
>JAGXOF010000069.1 GCA_023660035.1 Dehalococcoidia bacterium LH_S1 | reverse complement strand
TCTACCGAAAGCAGAAGATCACCTGCGTCCTGGGGTAAGTTTTGAATCCCTGGATGCAATCGCCTATCAAATGAGCGATAATGAATTTGCAGAAAAGTAGCAAAAAGAAAGGGTTATTACTACCCCCCCAGGCCCATTTCTGGATTAGAAAAGACTTTTATTAGCCTGATAAGACACTAGGCACTTATATGTGTATATAGTTGCCTTCGGGGGCTATAGTGAATGTGAGAGACCTCGGTCCCATGATCGCTGGATTGACAGGCGTGGCCACTTATCAGACTTGGTGAGGGATTGATAGAGGGCATACACCGCTACTTTATGGGGGGCTTCACCTGTATCCCTTGCGCATTAGCGACCGTGATCGCTGGCTTGGGCGCAGAGATCGTTTACAAGGTAAATACTGATAAACTCATAGGATTCTGGTGGGCTATCCTGCTTGCCGCACTTATTGAGTGCTTTCACATGGTACTGGTACTGATTATACTTCGGCCATTCCCCGAAGCTCTTGCCATAGTGGAAAAGGTTATTTTCTCAATGGTCCTCGCCAATTTGGTAGGTATGGCTATTGCACATCTGTTTATTCCCAGGCGGATATGAAGTGATTTGGCCCAGAGGGCCAAATCACTGAGAATGACTCCATCCATTTGACACCCAAGCCTTGCATCAGATACTATCTATCTGGCTACCACTATAAGTAGGACAGAGGCTTGTGATAATCTGCACAGAAAGGGGAACATGGCAGAAGCTAAAATCGGAGTTATCGGGGGCACGGGGCTGTATCAAGTTGAGGGAATGGAGAATATCGAAGAGGTCAACATACGTACACCCTTTGGCTCCCCCAGTGATTCAATCATCATGGGTACACTTGAGGGAACAAGGATCGCTTTCCTCCCCCGACATGGCCGGGGGCACAGAATTAGTCCTACAGAATTGCCCTCGCGAGCCAATATCTATGCGCTTAAATCCCTGGGTGTGGAATGGATCATCGCCATCAACTCAGCCGGAAGTTTCCGAGAGGAAATAGAACCTCACCACCTTGTTATCCCCGACCAGATAATAGACCGGACCAGAAACAGGATTAATTCTTTCTTCGAGGGCGGATTGGTAGCTCACATCCAATTTGCAGACCCCTTTTGCCCGGTCCTGAGCCAAATTCTCTACCAAGTAGCCATAGACACCAGGGCTACGGTCCACAAAGGCGGAACATTTGTCACTATGGAAGGACCTCAATTCTCTACCAAAGCAGAATCCAAGCTCTATCGTTCCTTGGGGGCGGACATCATCGGCATGACGGTCCTCCCCGAAGCCAAGCTGGCGAGGGAAGCTGAAATATGCTATGCAAGTGTAGCCTGCGTTACCGACTACGATTCCTGGCACGAGGACCTTGGCACAGTCAGAGTTGAAAGCGTGCTAGACATTCTCACCAAGAATGTTGAGATATCCAAGAGCATTATCAAGACGGCTGCAGCACGTATTCCTTCAGAACGTACAGGCTGCGAGTGCGCCAACGCACTTGAGACAGCAATAGTCACCCCACCTGAACTTGTGCCGGAGCCAATGAAACAAGAGCTGAGCCTGCTGATCGGCAAATATATCCAATGATAAATATAAACGAATTCAAACCCAGAGGGCTGCCTACTGCCATCGGTAGCATGCCCCATACAGACCCTGAGACAGCACTTTCGCTTATACTCGATAACTTGCCGGATTTACCAGTATGGCCACAGCTCCCTCAGCGGGCACCTCTGGAAAACATGTATATCCAATATAGCGAGGGGCTTCCCGGTGTGGTTCTGACAGACCAGAAGATCTACATCGACCGCTCCACAGAGATCTTTACGTCAAAGGAAATGGAAGGCCTTTACATCGCATATATGGAAAACGCAAGTGATAATTACACTACCAGCCCTGAGTATGCAGCAGGATTACAACTCTTCCTCAAACAAAAACTGGACTCAGCCCTTGCCGTTAAAGGACAGGTAACCGGACCGATCAGTTTTGGGCTGGTAGTCACTGACCAGGATCGCCGCCCTACTCTCTATGATGAGGTACTCGCCGATGTAATAGCAAAGCATCTGAGATTGAAAGCTGTCTGGCAGGAAAAGGAACTAGCCAAAGTATCGCACAACACTATTATCTTCCTTGATGAACCATATCTCGCCTCGCTGGGATCGGCATTTGTGGCCCTTTCATCCGATATGGTAGTTAACTTGACCAATGAAGCCCTTAGCGGTATCAGCGGACTTAAGGGCATGCACTGTTGTGGAAACACGGATTGGTCCGTCCTGATGAGCACCAACATCGATATCCTTAGCTTCGATGCCTATAACTATGGGTACTCGCTACCCCTTTACCCGGATGCCGTCCATGCCTTTCTCGACCGCGACGGCGTGATAGCCTGGGGTATCGTTCCAAACGAAGAAGAACCCCTCAATGAGGAAAGCGCTGACTCCCTTATCAAAAAGCTTGACAACCTTATGGGTTTGCTTTCAGATAAAGGCATTCGTTATGATATACTGTTAGAGCGCTCCCTTATCACGCCATCGTGCGGATTAGGATCAACCTCTCCGGAGGCAGCAGCCAAAGCGCTCAGGTTAACAGCCGAAGTATCCAGTGAGTTTAGACACTTACACAATATTGAGTAGTAGGAAAAGCTGTTGCCAGTACTCACAGATTCCATTTTGAGGGGAGATAAAACTTGCAGAACAGTAATCCATATTTAGCAACTTTTTATGGAGGCAAAGATCAATCATGAATAAAGCCAAGAAAGATGCCTGGAGAAAGCACCGTCAGAAAAGGAAGAAGCTCAAAGAGCGGCAAAAGACAGAGAACGCTCCCGCAAATCAAAGCGAGGGATAAATATAATGGCTCAGCTTCCCCCGTTGGTACAGGCGCTCCTTGAAGGAAAAACCTATCCGGAGCAGCCCGAAAGTGTTGACTTGGTTCAGACCCAGATGTCCTTTGTTTTCCTCCTCGGCGACTTCGTCTATAAGATCAAGAAGCCTGTCAATTTCGGTTTTCTCGACTTCAGCACCCTGGAGAAACGCCGCTATTATTGCCAGCAGGAAGTAACCCTCAACAGACGTCTCAACCCGGAAATGTACATTGGAGTTGTTGAGATAATACAGAATGGGGACAATTTTTCCATCGGCGGGCCCGGGGAACCTGTGGAATATGCCGTTAAGATGCGACAGATCCCTCTGGAGCGAACTCTCGACAGGATCCTTGCCACCGGAGAAGTAGTACCGGAAATGCTCGATAAGGTGGCACAAAAACTGGTGGACTTCCACCAGAGTTCAGAGTCAAACGCCAAGATCTCCAAATACGGGGATGTCACGGCTATAACCCAAAACACCGACGAAAACTTCTCTCAAACGCAGCAGTATATAGACAGGTCCTTGTCACAGGAACCCTACGACACGATAAAGGCTTACACGAATAGTTTCCTCAAAAACGGACAATTATTCAGGCGCAGAGTCGAGGAGGGAAAAATCAAGGATTGCCACGGGGATTTGCACTCAGCGCACATCTGCTTCGGCGACAAAGTCTATATCTTCGACTGCATTGAGTTCAACGACCGTTTCAGGTACTCGGATGTGGCCAGCGAGATCGCTTTTCTCGCCATGGATCTCGATTTCCACGGCCGACTGGACCTGTCTAAACACTTCGTCGATGCATATGTTTATATCTCCGGGGACCGTGAACTATTGCAGCTTTTGGACTTCTACAAGTGTTATCGTGCCTATGTGCGGGGGAAGGTAGAGAGCTTCAAGCTCGATGACCCCCATATCTCGGACGAAGAGAAAAAAGAGGTATTGAACGTTGCCAGGAGATACTTCACGCTGGCGGATTCATATGTGTCATGACTTGCCGACCAAAACTGATACTACATAGTGAGGTGATCTTGAGAGAGCTATTCACCAAATTCATCGGGCCCGAGCTAAGTCCTGATGCTCTCCTGATTACCTGTGGGCTTCCCGCCAGTTTTAAGACGAGGGCAGCGGAAGAGGTCGCTAAAATCAAAAGCCACTCTATTATCCAAACCGATAAGGTCAGACTGGAAGTATTAAAAGGCAAGGACATCTTTGATGAGAACATTGCTTTGGACATGGACAAGCGCGAGGAGGTTTACGAAGAGGTGTTCCGGCGCGCCGACGAAAGCCTGGCCAAAAGTCGGGGTATCATACTCGACGCCACTTTCGTCAAGCAATCCCTGCGGAAACGGGCTGCCGGGATAGCCGACAAAAACAATCTCCCGTTCATAATCATGCAAACCACCTGTCCAGAGGAACTTTCCCTTGCTATAATAAATAAACGCAGCAAAGAAAATTACGAGTCGAACGCTCTGACCGAGCATGCCTACCTGAACAACAAAGCCAAATTCGAGGAAATCGACCTTGATGACATGAAGGAACAATATCCGAATCTCGATATCCTCCATTTCGTCGTCGATATACAAGGTAACCATCCAGAAGACTGGTATGTCATAGAGGCAAACAGGAGATGAACATAGATCTCCACATCCACACCAAAACATGTTCCGACGGAGCCCTCCCTATTGAGGAGGTATTTAAGGAGGCAAAAGCCCGTGGTATCGACTTTATGTCAACCACTGACCACGATTCAGTGGACTGCCAGGATAAAGCCATCGCTCTGGCAAAAGAATACCAAATATCCTATATCACCGGGGTGGAACTGAACGTCACTTTCCCGTACAGAGATCAGTCCGTGTCCTTGGACTTCCTGGGCTATCGGTACGATAAAGACAACAAAGAGCTAAAGGAAAAGCTTCACAATATCGCAAAGTACAGGGTAAAAAGAGCACGCCGGATCATGGATAATTTGAATGCTGAATTCGACAAGGAAGGCCTACGGAGGTTCACCGAAGAGGACATGCAAAAGATACAGGAAAACGTAGAAGGTACATTCGGCCGACCTCACATCGCTAATTACTTGATTGATCAGGAAATCGTAAAGGACAAACAGGAGGCTTTCGATAAATACCTGGTCAAGTGTAACGTTCCCAAATACCCACTTGCTCTTTCCGACGCATCGAGATTGATCAGGAACGCAGGCGGTGTCCTCATCCATGCTCACCCGGCCAATCCCAAGGGGATATCCTTGATCGAGATAACCC
>JAGXOF010000068.1 GCA_023660035.1 Dehalococcoidia bacterium LH_S1 | reverse complement strand
GAAAGTGGTGGGATATCTCAGGTACGACACCGCAGGAGAGATGCAGATCCTCGATAACCCCTACCAAGGTGAGATGGGATTATATATGAACTTCTTTCAATGATTTGACACGGATTGGCCAAAGAGGGGGACTAGCGCAATCCTGACAGAATGGATTCATCCATTGTGGAGCTGTTTTCAGGGGTCGGGAACGTACCTTCCTTAACCTCAGTTAAATACTCAGTTACCGCTGATCTGATAGTCTCGTGAAGCGTAGCATACTGTTTGGCGTGCTTGGGTACAAAGTCAGAGGAAAGGCCAAGAACGTCATTTATCACCTGAACTTGCCCATCACAATCCTTTCCTGCACCAATACCAATGGTGGGAACCCCAACCTTCTCCGTCACAAGCTTTGCCAAAGGAGCAGGAACCAGCTCAAGAACGATAGAGAAGGCCCCGGCATCCTCAAGCGCACGTGCATCCCTAATGAGCTTCTCGGCTGCCTCAGTGCTTTTACCTATGGCCCTGGGCCCACCCAGCTGGTGCATGGATTGGGGAGTATATCCTAAATGTCCCACAACCGGGATCCCACTGGAGACGACACGCGCCACCTTTTCGGCTACCTCCTCACCCCCTTCCAGCTTCACGGCCTGTGCCCCTGCCTCCTGGAGGAACCTTCCTGCATTGCGAAGCGCATCCTCGACCGAGACATGGTAAGTCATGAAAGGTAGGTCAGCAACTACCATGGCATTCTTCGTCCCTCTGACGACCGCCTTGGTATGATGGATCATCACATCCATGGTGACAGGGATGGTTGAATCATATCCCAAAACCACCATTCCCAGACTATCTCCCACAAGAATAAGCGGCACTCCAGCCTCATCCACGAGTTTGGCAGTGGAGTAATCATAAGCCGTCAGCATGCAGATTTTCTCACCCTTTTGTTTCATCCCCCATACTTGCCTGACAGTAACAGTCACTTCACCTCCTCCTCGAGTTCGTCGAGCTCGCTGAGTCTATTGAGTTTGTTGACTTTGTTGAGTTTATTATGTTTAGTGAACTGGAAGTGTATCCACCTCACCTATCGAGACGATTTCATTCTGCTCGTTAACGAAGACCTTCCTTGGCTCCCAATTCCGGGCTTCCTCTTCCGAGACCAGATCGTACGCAAGGATAATAACCTTGTCTCCTTTATAAATCAGTCTAGCGGCGGCCCCGTTAATACATATCTCTCCTGTTTCACCTTCGATCGCATATGTTTCCAGCCGTGCTCCGTTGGTCACATCAAGTACATGCACCCTCTCATACGGCAGGATATCCGCCGCTTCCATAAGAGTCCGGTCAATTGTGATACTTCCCTCATAGTCAATCACTGCATCCGTAACATAGGCTCGGTGCATCTTTCCTTTCAGCATCGTCCTCATTAGCGATCCTCCTTTGAAACTTTGTTCTCCTTCCCCGCCAGCAAGCGGCGCAAGTCCTCCGCCCTCTCCTCATCGATCTTCCCTTTTGACAATGCTATCGGGGTGGTTTGTAATCCCAGATCGCGATACGTTGAAGCTATTGCCGGGGCCCTCTTTTCCAGGGCATCGAGGTGCTTGCGAACGGTTCCCAGATCCCCGCGAGCAATTGGCCCTGTGAGGCAATCGGGCAATCCCACATTTTCAATGTTATTTACTGTTCCGTGAATCAGCGGCATAAGAGCTTTGGCCGCCTCTTGGGCCGAACTACCAAAGGCCTGCCACAGCTCACCGGCCATATTTGTTAAAGTTACCATATAATTGCAGGCAATCACCGCAGCAGCATGGTAGAGTACCTTGTCACCCGGCCCCAGCACTACCCAGGAACCTTCCAGAGCCTTTACTATCCCCCTTAGTTCATCAAGCAACGCACCCTCAGCCTCTAAAGCAAATGTAGAGCCAGGCAGATTATCAATAGCATGAGTTACACTGGCAAATGTCTGCAGTGGGTGGAAAGCACCAACATCAGCGCCGTCGTCCTTAGCCTTTTGCAATATATCGACCGAGTCAGCACCGCTGCAATGCACCACGCTTTGTCCCTCACGCCATTTAACTTCCCCTACAACCTGCTGAATGGCGCTATCAGGTGTAGTAACGAAAACGATATCAGCGTTATCAGCAACGGACTGATTATCCTCATATGCTTGACAGCCAACGGCACTGGCCAGCGCATTGGCCGATGAGGCACTGCGGCTAGCCACAGAGGCTATATCATAACCCTTGCTATGAAGGAGAACCGCAAGAGCAGTGCCAGTTGTGCCCGCACCAATGAATCCTAGCCTAACCATGTTTTGTTTCCTTTTCCCTAAATTACAATCCGCCTTCGGAGCACGAACCCCGAATCATAAAAAGCCTCCCCAGGCATAATCCGAGAAGGCTTTCATCCTCTCTACTCACCATCTCGGTCACCCAGGATCCGAGCAGCTCGATTTTTAACTCTCCAGGTTGTCACCGAATTTACCAACCGGTAAACTCACGACTTACTGCCTAAAAGGTCAATAGTCATAATTATAGTATAGCAAACTAATGTGACTGAGTCAAGCCCTTTTGGCCGGGGAATCCGGGTAACATATTTCAAAGGGAATATTGCTTAACAGGTTGAAGAGAATTGAGGGACAAGTGCGTGGCATCGAGAAGATGATCGATGGGGGCCGCGATTGCGAGAGCATAGTAACCCAGCTTGCCGCGGTCCGATCTGGCAGTGAAGGGGTAGGGGCACTGTTGTTAAATAATTACATGCAACTCTGTTTTCGCAAAACCGATGATTCGGGGGATGTGACAGTTGATTCCCTTGCCCGTACTGTTGCCATCTGGGGCCGTATTCGTGTTGGAGACAGCAACCAGTCGTAGTGCTCATGCGAGGTGGATGGTCGTTATCCCTCCAACGATCATCGCGATGGAGATAATTCTCAAGGCAATCGTTCCTTTTCCCATACCTTGCTCCAAAAGAAGAGTAGATGATATGCGACTTATAATTAACGCGTACAGGAAAACAAACACGGGCTGAGCCCCGGCTATTGTCGAGACCAACGATACTGGCCCGTTCTGGATTGCCCAGTAGAGAAAGATTCCTGCAACAGGAACAAGAGATTCATTACATACCTGAATTGAGAGAGTTGATTTTGGTTGATCTATGTTACGGAGATGGCGGAGGGTAGCAGGTCTAACTGAAATAACCAGAAAAACAAATGCCATTCCCAGTGCTCCGATGGCATACATGTTCCAATACGAGATGTACTCCAGAGCATATTTACTGGTCAGATTTGACCCCGCGAGAAACAGGCTGGCTATGAGAGGAAAAATGAGCGGTTTGCCAAGCCACGTTTTTACCAGTCTTACCCCTGGTTTAACGGAGATAAGCACTGCCCCGGCAACGGTAACGAATATAGCTGTCCACTCCATGTGAATCAGCGTTTCTCCCAATAGAGGAACTGCCAGGATAGCAACGAGCACCGGGTTGGTATTTACCACCGGCATGATCCGTGAGACCTCCTCCGTTTGCATCATGAACAGAAATAGCGCGATTCCAGCTGAACGAAGAAGTGCTGATGTAATAGCAAGCGAGAGAGGGACTAAATCAACGCCTTGAGGGAAGGGAAAGAGGCAAAGGATTATGCTGCCGTATATAGCTGCGATAAGTGCTGGCAGGATCAGGAATACCCTCAGGCTGGGCATCCTTTTCGTGATAAGATGGCTGTCGACTGTGTTGACCCCTGCCAGAATGGCGGCGCTGAGGATAGCGGCGTTTGCCCAATTCAGTAACATCATTATGTCAATTCACTTACACTGGTGCCTTTGAGTGAGCGGATGCTCATGACAAGCGTGAAAGCTGTTAGAGTGAGAAATGCAAAGAAATACCATATGCCATTATAGGTGCCGCCCCAATAGTCGTATGCCCAGCCGGCAACGGCTGGGCCCATGATGGATCCAAGCATGCTTATACCTGTTATTAGACCGAAGATCGTTCCGAAGTCAGCCCTTCCGTAATACTCTCTTACCAACGCTGGCCTGAGTGCGTTGGTACCACCATAACCGACCCCGAAAAGGCAGACGAAAGCCACGAGCAACCAAATTCCCGAGGAGGGTGCGTATGCGAAAAGCACCGCTCCAATGCACATCAGGGACAAGGAAGTTGCAACTGCTATTCTTTTCTCCACTTTATCTCCAAGTTGGCCAAGTCCGATCCGACCAGCAACGCTGACCAGCGGGATTGCAGCGGCTACAAGGGCTGATGTCGACCTTGCAACGCCAACACTGCTCAGGTAAGGCATCACGTGTGTAGCAATGGCACTGACAATGGCCATATGGCAGAATAAGGATATGGCTATTTTCCAGAAGGTGCCAGTCTTAATTGCCTGTGTGACTTTGAATTTTGGTCCCTCAGTTACTGTACTGCTAGCAGGAGTCGTTATTTTGCTCAAGTATCCGTCAGGCACATAACCATACTGTTCAGGCTTATGTCGGAAGAGAAGTGACAGCGGTATAATGACGATGAATGCCCCAACACCAAGGATTAGAATAGCCATGCGCCACTCATACATGTCGATTAATTTTACTATTAGAGGGATGAAAAGGCCACTGAAACCGAAGCCGGAAATAGCGATGCCACTGGCTACCCCTACTTTGTTTCGGAACCAGTTAGCTACGGCAGTCATTAGTACGGTGGTGGTACAGCTGCTGCTGCCTAAAGCCAATATAGCAAAGGCCCCGTAGAATGTGAGGAGGGAATCAGTGTAGCTCAGGAGAATCATTCCTGTTGCTACGAGGAGCCCGCCGCCAAATAATAGCTTTCTTGGCCCCCAGCGGTCCGTGAGCATCCCCATCAAGGGGGCGAGAAGTCCGGCCTCCAAACCTCGCAACGATGAGGCCAGTGAGACCTGAGTATAGCTCCATTCCATATCATCAGCAATGGGCTCAAATATAGCGGTAAAGCCGTAGAACACAACCCCTCCCACATACAGCGTAATTAAGAAGGTGGCGATTACAATCCACCACCCGTAGAATATTTTAAAGGGATTCATCTCAGATTAACTGACTCCCGGGGCACATTGGAGGATTGGCTTCTGGGGGGGAATTTCTCTTCGATTCATAGTGCGTTCGTCCAGTATCTAATCTTAGCATTGTGGGGTAATCCCGTAAAGGATGTGCCTGTATACCAGGGCAGAGAGAGGTACTACGGCTGGGGTCAGGCTCTATCTTTATCTAAGGGAGCCTCATGAGTCTTTTCTAATCCAGAAATGGGCCTGGGAGGGGTAGTAATAACCTTTTCTTTTTGCTACTTTTTCTTTGTGAATAGTGTGAATATGTGGATAACTTGTCATGAGGAAACTCGTTCAAGAGACTTATTAATCTCCCGGAATAGA
>JAGXOF010000067.1 GCA_023660035.1 Dehalococcoidia bacterium LH_S1 | reverse complement strand
GGTTGACGTGACAGCTCATTCTCCTGTAGTGTTAAGGGAAGGAGCCATTAGCAGAAATGAGGTTGAAGAAGCCATAGCGGCAAAGATCTGGAGGTGACGGGATGCATATTGCAATTGGCAGCGACCACGCGGGATTCACTTTGAAACAAGTCGTCAAGGGCGTGATCGCCGAGCTGGGCCATACCTATGAGGATTTCGGTTGTTTTAACACGGACTCAGTTGATTACCCCGATATTGCCTTCCCCCTGGCCGATGCAGTGGCAGCCGGACGGTTCCAGCAGGGGATCCTGATCTGTAGCAACGGAATAGGCATGAGCATTGCAGCCAACAGGATCTCCGGGGTCAGGGCCGCAGTCTGCCATGATACATTCAGTGCACGGCGGGCCCGTGAGCACAACGACGCCAACATACTGTGCCTGGGGGGTTGGGTGGTTGGGGAGGGGGTTGCACGAGATATCGTCGCAACCTACTTTAGCTTTGAGTTTACAGGCGGGAGACATGCCCGCCGGTTGGAGAAACTCCACTTACGGGACTAACAGCCGATCTTAAATTTACTGACGGATATCCGCTCCCACTTCCTTTCGAAGTTCCGCTAAAATCCGTTCCTGTATCTTGTCGACCTCTTCATCGGTCATTGTATGCTCAGGAGAATAGTACCTGATGGAGAAGGCAAGCGACTTCTTGCCCCTCGGAACCTGCTCGCCGGTATATACATCGAACACGGTCGTGCTCTTTACCTGAGGATATCCGTGAACGATGTCCAGAATCCGCTGGGCAGGTATATCAGTGTCCACCAGCAAGGCAAGGTCGTGATCGTTGCTGGGGAATCTCGGGAGTGCCTGGAACCCTTTGGTGCGTTCTGAAAAGGGAAGCAATTTGTCGACATCTACCTCGAAGAGGCATACCGGCTCGTATGATATGTCAAATTCAGCCGCTATATGGGGGTGGAGTTCGCCGAGAACCCCGGCGTTTCCCCCGTCGATAGGAATGCTGGCCGTGCGACCGGGCAAAAGAATGGGGTCATTGGATGGCTCGAACCTGGCTTCTGCCCCCAGACGTTCGAACAACGTCTCCAATATCCCCTTCGCGTAGTAGAAATCGAGATAGCCTTCATCTCCCAACCACGACCTCCCAGATCGCGGGCCCCCCAGTATCCCTCCGAGTGTCTCTCTCTCATATGGTAAATCACTCTGCCGGGGTAAATAGACCTTCCCGACCTCGAACATCATGATCCCGTGGTCTTGATGTCTTTCGGCGTTGGCAAAGACCTTTAACAATCCTCCGCGCAGGTTTACGCGCAGGAACTCCTGCTGCCGGCTCAGCGGATTGGCAACCCGCAGTGGTTCCCCGAATTCCCCTTGATATCTCGTCTTTTCCAGCATATCCCGGCTGGTCAATGAGTAGTTTATAACCTCCTGCATTCCGCAGCCTGCGAGGATGTCCTGTATCTGCTCGTGAAGCAAACGAAGCGGGGTTGGCTCGTGGTGGGGCACTTCCGCGCTGAGCATGGTGGTGGGGATCTGGTCATAGCCGATGATTCGAGCTACCTCCTCAATAAGGTCATCAGCAAGTTTGATATCCGTGCGCCAGTAAGGCGGCCAAACGGATAACTCTGAATTACTGGTGTGCTCACAGCTGAAACCAAGGGCTTCAAGGGCTTCCTTGATCCGGTCGATCCCAAAGTCGACTCCCAGCACTTGCTTTGCCCGCTGCTCTGAGAGCGAAACGGGCTGTTTTTGTCCCGGAAGCCCCGGATAGGAATCTACGATTCCTCTGGCTATTCCTCCCCCGCCGAATCGGGACATGAGATCCAGGGCGCGGTGCAATGCGGGTATCGTAAGATCCGGACTGATCCCCTTATCAAAACGAGAGGAGGCCTCGCTTGTGAGTCCCAGCTTGAACGACGTACGACGGATATTCACATTATTGAAATTGGCCGATTCCAAGAGAATGGTAGTAGTCCTTTCCGTGATCTCGCTTTCCACCCCACCCATCACCCCCGCCAAAGCGACAGGGTACTCTTCGTCGGCGATTACCAGCATCTCGCTGGTTAGCTGACGCTCCTGTCCGTCCAGGGTGACGAGCTTCTCATCATCCCTCGCGCGTCGAACAACTATCTTTCTTTCCTTAACACCTTCGTAATCAAAGGCATGAAGGGGTTGCCCGTGTTCAAGCATCACAAAATTGGTTACATCCACGATATTGCTGATCGGACGCTGCCCTGCAGCTAAAAGACGCTCCTGCATCCACTGTGGAGACGGGGCTATTTTGACATTCTGAATAATACCAGCGGAATACCGCGGACAGAGGTCCGGATCGACGATTTCGATTGAGATCATGTCCTCCGCTGAGACATCCTGTTCCTGATATTGAGCTTCGGGTAGATGCAAATCGGCTCCTGTGAGCGCTGCCACTTCGCGAGCGATCCCGATCATGCTAAGGCAATCGGGTCTGTTCGGCGTAACACTTACGTTGAGAACAGTGTCTCCCATATAATCAGCAAGGGGCTTTCCGATCGGAGCATCCTCGGGCAGAACCAGTATCCCCTCGTGGTTCTCAGAAATACCCAGTTCCTTTTCGGAACAAACCATGCCTTCAGAGCGCACGCCGCGTATCTTGACCGGTTTGAGCTTCTCAAGCTTGCCACTGTCTCCGTCATACAGCCTGGCTCCTACTTTGGCAAAAGCTATCTTTTGCCCTGGCGCAATATTGGGAGCCCCGCAGATCATCGTCCACTGCTCCTGACCTAAATCAACGGTGGCAAGTTGAAGCTTATCCGCATTAGGGTGTTTGTCCAGTCCAAGCACCTTGCCGATAAAGATGTTATCCCACCCGGCGCCAACCGTCTCAACCTCATCGACCTCCAGTCCGGCCATGGTGAGCTTGTATGCCAGATCATCCACTGGTATATTCACGTCAACATAGTCTTTAAGCCATTTCAGTGAAACTTTCATTTATTGCCCTATCCTCATCATCGAGTTATGCTTACTCAATCCCTTCAATAGCCTGTATCATGCGAATGGATTGCCTTAACGGTCCCGGTTCATGAGTACGGATGTAGCTCACGCCGTGCATGTATAACCATATCTCCGCCGCCAGTGTTCCGATCCCTCTTGACTCGACGGGCTGGTTGAGAACCTCCCCGATCACTGACTTTCGCGACATAGAGACGTAGATATCCCTGCCAAACTGCTTGAGACTTTCGATATGGCGAAGGGCCATCAAGCTGGACTTTGCTCCGCCGATGAAGAGCCCCATGCCAGGGTCGATAATTATATTATCATCCGGTATACCGGCTTCGTGCAAGGCCTTGAGCCGGTCTGAAAAGAAAGTCCCTATCTCGCTCATGACGGCGGTGTGATCCTGTGATGCTGCCCTTGCACGAACATCCGGGTTGCGATTGAACATGACAACCACAGGTATATCAGCTTCCTTTACCACTCTAACCGCTTCCTCATCTGTCAATCCGTTCACGTCGTTTATCATGTCAACACCCAGCGAGACGGCCTGTTTCATCACCGCGGGCTTATACGTGTCAACGGATACCCGGACGTTTTGCTCCTTCAGTGCCTGGATGACAGGGGTAAGTCTGTTTATTTCTTCCTCGGCCGTTATCTTCTCACTGTTCACACTGGTTGCCTCAGCACCGATATCCAGAATATCAGCACCGTCTGTGGCCAGTTTGGATCCATGCTCGATAGCGCGCTGAGTATCTATGTACCGATTACCATCGGAGAAGGAATCTGTAGTAACGTTAAGAATGCCAACTATATTTAGAGGCCTTGATAATGTATTCATGATGGTTGGCTAAAGACTCAGATTAGGTATTTTGAGATGGCATCTTCTTAAGGAATGGTTTGAGCATAGCCGGGACCACTAGCGTGGACATAAGGCTTACAAACACGGCAGCGCCGTAGAGCATTGAGCCTATTGCCCCGGATAAAAGCCCCACACTGGCCACGATAAGCCCTACCTCCCCTCGAGGCACCATTCCAATTCCGATGACCAACGCACTGTTGTGAGATAATTTGCCTTGAAGCTTGGCGGGAATGTAGCATCCTATCATTTTGCCAACTATAGCCGCTACGAGCAAGAGAATAGCAATGCCAATTCCGGGAAGGAGTTCGGGTACGTTAACCTGCATTCCACAGTAAACGAAAAAGAACGGGGATATAAACATCATTATCGGTCGTGTCCTCTCGATTATCTCTTCCCTCTCTGCACAGGTACTGAACATAAGCCCTGCTACATATGCCCCCACCACAGGATGCAAGCTAACCTTGGTAACTGCCCAGGCTATAATAAAACCGATGATCAGCGTGAATATAGGAGCTGTAGCGGATCTTTTAAATGGACCCAGAATGAAGCGGGATATGTATCTGTGAAATTTGACACCTATCATGAGGAGGGCAAACCATACGGCAAAGCCTATGACCACGATCTTGATAGCATCGATGGCGATTGCCCCGCCGCTGATGGTCTCTCCTGACTTCAGCATACCGCTTATCGATACCACCACCGAGAGGATAACAATGCCGATTATGTCATCTACAACAGCGCCCACGAGTATAGTCGTCCCCTCTTTAGTCTGTAGCTTGCCCATCTCCATTAAAATGCGAACGGTTATTCCAATGCTCGTTGCCGTTAGCACTGCTCCCATGAACAGCCATCCACAAAGTCCTTCTTCGGGATAGATAAGCCAGGTAATGACATACCCGAGAACGAAGGGAAAGATAACTCCGCCAACAGCTACCAGTGCCCCTGTTACCCCTTGCCGCATAAATGCCTTGACATCCGTTTCCACACCGGCTACAAACAGCAAGACGACAACAGCTATCTCTGAGATTACCTCCATCATGTTGAAATGCTCAACCCCGAATGCGCTGATGGTGGCAAAATTGAGTATTACAGGGTCGTTAACAAAGGCTCCCAGAGCATAGGGACCAATGATAACGCCGGCTATGAGCTCACCTAAAACAGGGGGTTGCTTCAGGTAACGCTCAAACAACTCGCCTACGATTCTGGCCGCGATTAAGACCAGGGCGAATGTCAGGATGAATTTATAGTATATACTGAGTTCCATTTATGGCTTCAAGTATTCCGCCGCACTACCAGTAATGCTGAAAAAGTTTATCTCGCCGAGTATTTTCCCGTCTTTATCGACTATCGGGACTTCATAGAACCACTTATCAAGCATTAAGTCGATCGCTGTTCTCACCTCATCGTCCGGCTTCACACTCACGGGGGTGCTCATAATATCTTTGGCATAATTGGAGTTAAGGATATGCAGGACGCCGGAACTACTAAAGGACATGTGACTGATGGCCCCATACTCACGCAGTTCGACGGTCTTCAAAATCTCACGCGGGGTTATTATTCCCTTGAGTGTGTCATTTTTATCGACCACGCAGGCGAGCATGGTCTCCTTA
>JAGXOF010000066.1 GCA_023660035.1 Dehalococcoidia bacterium LH_S1 | reverse complement strand
CTTCTCGGAAGTCAGATTCAATCGCTTGCTGTTAGGTGCCGCCGCTATCCACAAGAGAATAAAGTGATAGCGACTGTTCGATTCTCTTTACATTGTGGACGCAGCCTACCCTCACAGTATTGTATTATATATGCTAAAATGTGGTATTATATGTTGGTAAGAATCTAACTAATGACTAGGTTTATACGCATTCTATTAGTCATCCCGTTTATTCTAGGCTTGTTTTCTCTACTAGTCGGGGCAGCCATTGGAGAAAGGAATGCCTCTTCTGAGATTCATGTTCTCCGCGTTGACGGGACTATTGTTCCGGTTATGCAGGACTACATAGATCGCGGTATCACCAAGGCTGAGGAAGAGAATGCTGCAGCGGTGGTGATCGATCTGAATACTCCTGGGGGGCTGCTGGACACGACAGAGAATATTGTGGACCGAATTCTGGAAGCCAGGGTCCCGGTGGTCGTGTACGTGAACCGGTGGGCCGGTTCGGCAGGCACTTTCATTACGATGGCCTCACATGTTGCTGCCATGTCTCCGGGAAGCCGGATAGGTGCTGCCACCCCTGTGTCTGGGGAGGGTGAGGAGCTTCCGGAGACTTATCAAAAGAAGATCACAGAGGATACCGCTGCTCATATTCGGGGCCTCGCGAACATGCGTGGGCGTAATCAGGAGGCAGCAGTGGCCACGGTCGCGGAGGCGCTCTCTTTCACCGGCAAGGAGGCATTGGGGATTGAGCCCCTTACGGATGCGCATAAGGAGGTTTTGGAAACAGAGAAAGGATATCTTGATCCGCCTCTTGTGGAGCTCTATGCTAAGGACCTTGATTCACTGATAGGCAAAATCGACGGTGTGCAAGTGGAGGTAGGGGGGGAGGAGATCACCATCAATACTGAAGGCTATCACAAAAACGCTAATGATATGAACTTCATCGAGAGATTCCTCCTTGCCATAAGCAATCCCAATATAGCCTATATCCTGTTGAGCATCGGCTCACTGGGGATAATATTTGAGCTTTCCAGCCCGGGCACTTTTGTTCCTGGTATCACAGGGGCTCTAAGTCTCCTTATGGGCTTTTATTCTCTCTCAATATTAAACGCCTATTGGGCAGGTATTTTGTTGGTATTTCTCGCCTTCGCTCTGTTCATAGCTGAGGTGTTTACGACCACCTTTGGGATTCTTACAGCTGGAGGTATTGTATCCATGATTGCAGGAGCCTTGATACTGTTCTCCGGGGGCCCATCCGCCTTTAGTTTGAATGTAGACTGGTGGGTTATTGCCGTCGTCGTTATAGGAGTGGTTGCGTTCTTTGTTTTCGCTATTCAGGCAGTGGTGCGCACACAAAGGGGCAAGCAACCGACAGGCGCGGATGGACTTACAGGCATGACAGCGGAGGTCCGAACAACGCTTGATCCTAAGGGAATTGTTTTTATACATGGCGAGCTTTGGCAAGCGATTCTTGATGAAGGACAGGCTGAGCCTGGAGAGGAGGTGATAGTAAAGGAAGTGGATGGCCTGAAACTTAAAGTAAGCAAAAAGGGGGAATGAGCTGTCAGATAATACTGGATTAATGAGTTCTTTAACTTTAACTCAAAGGAATCTGGCAGCGTAGTAGGGAACTCAAAAACCATAGAATTGCTGGCTGCTTAAAAAATAAACAAGGAGGTAGATAAATGAATGGTATCGTAATTGGTGTCATAGTAGCAATAGCTGCCCTTATAGTGCTAACTGCGGCGGTTAAGATTGTACAGCAGTATGAATTAGGTGTGGTGTTTCGCCTTGGGAGATTTGCAGGTACCAGAAAACCGGGTATCCGGCTGATTATCCCATTCATCGACAGAATGAACAAGATAGACATACGGGTAATTACTGTAGATGTACCCTCTCAGGAGGTCATAACCAAGGATAATGTGACCGCCAGCGTTAATGCAGTGGTGTTTCTACGGGTGATGAATGCCGAGCGTGCCGTTATAGAGGTATTCGATTTCAGGAAGACGACTTTCCAGATGGCTCAGACCACTCTGCGCAGTGTCCTGGGCCAGCATGATCTAGATGAGTTGCTCGCGGAGAGGGACAAGCTTAATGAAAAGATACGAAGCATCATCGACGAGGCTACCGACCCATGGGGTGTCAAGGTAACCGCGGTGGAGATCAAGGATGTTCAGCTTGCCGAGAACCTCAAGCGCTCGATGGCAGCACAGGCTGAAGCCGAGCGAGCGAGGAGAGGCAAGGTCATCCATGCTGACGGCGAATACCAGGCAGCCCGGCGACTGGTTGACGCGGCGGAAATGATGTCACACCAGCCGATGGCTCTCCAGCTTCGCTATCTCCAAACACTAAGTGATATCTCTGAGGAAAACTCCAGCACTGTCGTTTTCCCCTTGCCGGTGGATTTGCTTACCCCGTTCATTGATAAAGCCAAAGTGGACAAACAAAGAGAGTAGGGACCAAGTAGAGGGTGTAAACCGATATCACCGCCCCCCTCGGGCGGGCGGTGCTATCGGTTCCTCGTATCTGGAGTTATCGAACTCATCATTTGACAATTGGCCCAGGTAAAAGTATTATGCGTTTGGGCATGTAGCAGGAGATGTGAGGTGTCATGGACACAGCCCGTACCATGTTCCCAATCGGTTCAAATATATCTACTAAAAGGGAGGAGTTAAAGCATGCCCCTGACGTTTATGAATTCGGCATCGACAATGATAACCTCTGAGTCCGTTACTGAAGGACACCCCGATAAACTTTGCGATATGATAGCCGATGCCATCCTGGATGAAATCCTCACACTTGATCCGCATGCTAGAGTTGCCGTTGAGGCTATGGCTACCACAGGCACGGTTGTGGTAATGGGTGAACTCACTACTGAGTGCTACGTGGATATACCACAGGTGGTCCGCAAAACGATCCGTGATATCGGTTATACGCGCGCCAAGTATGGCTTCGACTGTGAGACATGTGGAGTGGTAACCTCTATAAAGGAACAGTCACCTGATATAGCTCTCGGCGTTGATAAGTCAAGGGAATCCAGAGAGGGCTCAGGTGAGTTCGATGAAAAGGAAACACTCGGTGCCGGTGACCAAGGCATGATGGTCGGATTCGCTTGCAATGAGACCCCTGAATTTATGCCGTTGCCGATTTCTCTCGCACATAAACTTACCAAACAGCTAACCAAAGTGAGAAAGGAGAAAACACTTCCCTATCTCAGGCCTGATGGCAAGTCACAGGTCACGATCGAATATGAATATGGTGTTCCCAAGCAGGTCAAGACGGTTGTTATCGCTGCCCAGCATGACAGGGTAACAGCCAGCAAAGTCATTGAAGAGGATATAATCGAAAAGGTTATAAGGCCCGTAGTTCCGAGTTCGCTTTTGGGCGATGATACGAGGTATCTCATAAATGCAACGGGGAGATTCATTGTGGGCGGACCAATGGGTGACACCGGACTGACAGGGCGGAAGATATTGGTGGATACCTATGGCAGCCTGGCAAGACATGGAGGTGGCAGCTTCTCTGGTAAGGACCCTACGAAAGTGGATCGCTCGGCAGCCTACATGGCTCGCTATGTTGCCAAAAACCTGGTGGCTGCGGGACTTGCCGACAGGCTTGAACTTCAGGTGGCATACTCTATCGGTGTGGCTCGTCCGCTGTCTGTTTGTGCGGAGACATTCGGGACAGCCCATGTAGACGAGGGCTTAATCCACGACTCGATTCACAAGTATTTCGATTTTCGTCCTGGAGCTATTATCGAGACACTCCAACTCCGTCGGCCTATCTACAAGGCAACTGCGGCTTATGGGCACTTTGGCCGTGATGATATAGATGCTCCTTGGGAAAGGCTTGATAAAGTGGAGATTCTGAAAAAGGAAGCGGGCCTTTAGGAAAGGCTTTTAAGCCGCGATAGATTCGAAGAATATCCTTCCGTCTATGCCGCCTAGAATAGGCTCACAACAACGCTCCGGGTGTGGCATCATCCCCACCACGTTGCCAGCTTTATTGGTTATCCCTGCGATGTTATTCAGCGAGCCGTTTGGGTTGGATTCCTGTGCGATTTCTCCTGAGGGACTGGAATAGCGCAGTAGCACTTGACCGTTGGCTTCAATGTTCGCTAGAGTTGCTTCATCTGCGTAATATCGTCCCTCGTAGTGTGATATGGGGATTTGAAGCACCTGTCCCTTTTGGCAACTCGTCGCGAAAGGCGACATAGTATTCTCTACCCGCAAGTGGGTCCATTGACACATGTATTTGAGATGGACACTGCGCAGCACTGCCCCCGGCAATATCCTTGCCTCACACAGTATCTGGAATCCGTTGCAACTGCCGAAAACCAGCCCCCCGTCGGCAGCGAATTTTTCTACCGATTTCATTACCGGAGAGAAGCGAGCGATAGCGCCGACGCGGAGGTAATCTCCATAGGAAAATCCTCCGGGAAGGATTATGGCATCGTAACCTGAGAGGTCCGTATTCTTGTGCCAAACATATTCAGCCTCGTGACCAAGAACATCGGTCAGCGCATGATGAAAATCTCTCTCCGCCCAGGTCCCGGGGAAAACGATGATGCCGAATCTCATTGGCTGGTACCTAAAAAGGGACAAGCCATTCCGCTTGCACCCTCGTGTTTGCTGAGTGTCATTGTTCTTTTCATTGACCTTGCTCAGGCTTCACTCAAGAGTCTATCTATAACTTCGCTTATCAGGCGCCCGTCGGCTTTGCCCTTGAGATCGGGCATTAGTTCTGACATTACCTTGCCTTTCTCACGAGGAGTTGTTGCGCCCACCTCATCGATAACCTTACGGGCTGCCTCTGCAATTTCCTCATCGGACATCTGTTCTGGCAGATAGTCTTTAAGAATGGAAAGTGCCTTTTCTTCCTTTTCCAATAACTCAGGCCGGTTAGCCTTCTTGAGTTCGTCTATGCTTTCGTTACGTTGTTTTACCTCTTTGGATAAGGCATCGACCACTTCCGAGTTATCCAGGTCACGCCCTTTGGCGATCTCTGCGTTCTTGATGGCAGCTCTGGCCATGCGGATCACTGCTACACGCCCTTTATCCCCAGACTTCATGGCCTCCTTGAGATCGGCCATGATCCTTTCCTGCAATGCCAATTTGTGAGCCCTCTTTTATTATTTCGTTGAGTTCTTTATGCTCTTGCGCAGCTTGGTTGCTCTCTTCCTCTTGCGTTTTGTGGTAGGCTTCTCGTAATATGAACGCCGCCTGTACTCAGCGAGCACGCCATCTTGCTGTACTTTCTTATTGAATCGCCTCAGTGCGCTTTCTATTGATTCGTTATGATCTATAATCACCTCACTCAATCGATATATCCCCCCTTTACAAAAGTTCCAAGTTCAGAATTATAGCGGGCGGCGATACATGCTGTCAAGTGGAATGCGGTTCTGGGGTGCGGAGGCTGAGATACATAGGTAACACTCATGGTATGGTTAGTAATAATACTAA
>JAGXOF010000065.1 GCA_023660035.1 Dehalococcoidia bacterium LH_S1 | reverse complement strand
TACCCCCTGACAAAGGGGTTTTTGGATTCAGTTTTTAAAGACCGTGGTGAAGATGAGATAGGATATTCATCGATTTCCAGTCCGATTCCGTGGCCTAAGAAGCGCACTTGATTCTCTCCGTAGCCCATAAAGTATTCTCCGTATCCCTTTTCATGAGCGAGCTTCACCGACTCCTCGTCGAGCGAAGAGCAAAGTCTGCCAGGCTTTGCCCAGTTCTCCATGAAATCCTTTACCTCTTTGGTGAAGGAATAGGCCTCCCGGAATTTCTGAGGCAGTTGCCCGATTACAAAAGTACTAGTCATGTCCGACACATATCCGTTGATCCCGACGCCGAAATCGATAATGATGGGCTTGTTTTCGTCTATGGTATTGAAGCTCCCGCCCTGGGCAATGGCTGGGGTTGTCCCAGGACCTCCTAAAGGTGTTTTCATGAAAGATGGTGTGGATGCAGTCTTACCGCAGAAAACGTGTGCGTAGGACATTTCTTGATTGTACCCGCGCATGCGGACTCGGCCTTAATGCCCCATGCGCCTGGACAGGCTTCCCAGGGATGCGATAACTTCAAGTTCTGTCAGTCTGGGGCGGATGATTCTCTGAGCTTCTTCCATGATCCTGGTCGCGATACTGCACGCTTTTTTGATTTGGTTGACCTCGTAGTCCGACTTAATCATGCGGGCCCTTCTAACAAATTCCGGGATATCCATGAAGTCGGCATCTAGGAAGTGTTTGCACAAACTGAAATAATACTTCACTGGCAGGACATCCAGCTCCAGTCCGATGCGCCCCTTCACTGAAAAGTTGAAGTCCGAGAGAAGCTGACCCAGGTGACTTATGCTTTTCAAGGGCACTATCTGGTCAAGGCTTGATTCCTCAAGGCTGCGCTCAAAGCTCTTCTGCACGGCCAGTACCGGCTTCCCCTAAGCGGGTATGAAAAGGGAGGATGACTGTATGGTCCCTGAGAAGTAGAACAGGTCAACGTTCTGGGGAATTAAAGTGCCTGCGATTTCGTTCTCTTGCAGGTCTTTTTGAAAACGCGCGACTCTCGAGTAGAGTCCCTCACGAGGAGTGTATTCGAGTTCCAATTCATTCATCGCTTGATGCCCTTTCTGCTTTCCATGCCATTCTCAGCACACAGAATATGAGTATAATGACGCCTGTTGTTATGGCAGCATCAGCTATGTTGAACATCGCCCAGTGAAAGTCTCCCCAAAGGCGGACGTCCAGGAAGTCTGTTACCTGTCCGAACCTGATTCGGTCTATGAGGTTTCCTGTTGCTCCACCCAACACCAACGCCAATCCGGTTTCCACTAGAGCGCCGTAACCAGATAAATAACGAAAATACAGAAATATAATCACTATTATCGCGATAATCGTCATGACCATGACGACGGTCTGGGGTATTGGGAGCCCGAAAACGCTTCCGGTATTTGTGAGGCAGGTCAAACGAAATCTTCCATCAGGCGGGATTGACTGTCCTGGGACCATATTGGTTCGTACCAGGTGCTTTGTAACGAAATCTGCGGCTACCACTAATATTGTGATCAGGGGAAATAACAGACTGGCCAACAATCCACGGGTTTGCTTCATTG
Organism: Dehalococcoidia bacterium LH_S1; assembly: GCA_023660035.1. Taxonomy (GTDB): domain Bacteria; phylum Chloroflexota; class Dehalococcoidia; order SZUA-161; family SpSt-899; genus JAGXOF01. The sequence continues at coordinate 3,956 of JAGXOF010000065.1, read as the reverse complement.
TTTTTACCTGTCTGAGTGTACCATAAGCCCTTTACAAAGGACAACGATGTTGATGATACCTGTGTACCCTAGTATACTTTTTACGTAAGGTAGAGGAGGTGCAAAAACGTTGAGAAAGTGGCTTTCAACCCCGATTATTGTACTTCTGGTGGTGATCATGTTTGGTACCTCTAGCTGCGCGTTCAATCAGTCTTCCGAGGGAACCATGGCCTCGACGGCTGTGGCGGAGGAATTGCCTTCTCTTGAGATCTCTCGCCAGAATTCCCTTATCTTGTTTGATGTTGGGCCAACGACTTTGGACCCTGCATTGGTCAGGGATACGACCTCTGCATCCTATGTGCAGGAGATATTCAGTGGTCTGGTAACGATCAATAAAAATTTGGAGATAGTTCCTGATATCGCCAGAGAATGGGATATCAGCCAGGACGGGGAAACCTACACGTTCTACTTACGGCGGGATGCTAAGTTTCACAACGGTGAGCCAGTTACGGCACACGATTTCAAGTATTCGTTTGAACGCGCCTGTGATCCTGAAACTGGGTCCACAAGTGCAGCTAACTACCTTGGGGACATTGTAGGTGTGAAGGAGAAGCTCTCGGGAGAGGCCGATGTGGTGAAAGGTGTAAAGGTTAAGGATGACTATACCCTTCAACTTTCGTTGAAGGAGCGTAACGCGGTTTTCTTGGCCAAGCTTACCTACCCGGTGGCCTGTGTTGTTAATCAAGAGAATGCGAGCTCTGGAGAGGACTGGTGGCGGGATCCCGTCGGCACTGGCCCATTCAAACTCGAAAGATGGCAGCAAGATAAGCTCCTGGTGCTTGAGTGGAATGACCACTACTATGGGGAAATGCCTCAGATTAAACATGCGGTCTTTTCGCTCTGGGGAGGCAATCCCATGACAATGTATGAAAACGGAGAGATCGACATTACAAGTGTGTCAACTGCCAATGTGGAACGCACTCGTGATCCCACTAATCCGTTACATGATGAACTGGTTGAGGTGCCTGAGTTTAGTCTGTGGTATGTAGGTTTCGATACAAGCAAGCCGCCCTTTGATAGTGTGAGGGTGCGTCAGGCGTTCTGTCATGCCATTGATAAGGAAAAGATAATCGGACTCATTTTAAAGGACACGGTGAGAGGCACCGATATCATTGTTCCTCCAGAGATCCCCAACTACGATAACCAGGGCCTTAATGGACTTGAGTTCAACCCTGAAAAAGCGAAAGAACTCATCCAGGAATCGAAGTATGGAAGCGTTTCCAATCTTCCCTCAATCACCTTTACCACTTCAGGCCGTGGGACTGTTTCCTCGATAAACGAGGCGTTAATCTACATGTGGGAGAAAAACCTGGGTGTGGAGGTGGAGATGTGGCACTTACAGCCTGAGGAATACGCTTACGTTGTTAAGGAAGAAAAGGGGGAGATATTCGACCTGGGGTGGGTAGCTGATTATCCTAGTCCTCAGAACTTTCTGGAGATGCTTTTCCGCTCGGATAGCGAGGACAACGTTGGGGAATACAGCAATCCTGAAGTGGATGCCATCTTGAAGGAGGCTAAGAAGGAAAGCGACAGGTCTGCCCGTATGGGAATGTATAAAGAAGCTGAGCAGATGATTGTGGAAGAAGCTGCCTGCTTACCTCTGTTCTTTGACCGCGAATACATGCTGGTGAAGCCATATGTTAAGAACTTCGTTGCGGCTCCGATGCGGTTGCCATGGCTCAAATATGTTTCGATTGAGAGCGGGTAAGAATTTAGCAATGTTGTACGCCTGCCATAGGCGGGCTCAGGATGACATAAGACTGAAGGCTTAAAATGAGCAAAGAGGGAAATAAACTTCAAATACTCAGCGTGCTGGTTCTGCTTGTGCTGGTGGTTGGGTTGGGATGCCAGTCAGGGGGTGGAATACCCTCCAAGACATCCTTTGAGCCAGGGGCGTCTCTGGAGCTGGAAAGTAACCCTTACTCCATTGATCTCTTATCTGCCGTTATCCAGCCTGATTTTCCTAATTCCCTGACATTCGGATTGGAATGCAAGGGTGAGAGTGAAATCACCGACATTGAGCTACACTATGAGCCCCTGAAACGTAGCTCGGCTGTCGTATGTATATGGCCGGACTTTGAGCGTGCACGTGAGGTACAAACAAGCTGGACGTTGGATACCAGGAAGATTAGTCTGCCACCGGGAGCGCAAATAAGATATAGATGGGTGGTAGAGAACGTTGATGGGGAGGTTTTGCGCACTGAATGGGGCAGGTTTACATTCAATGACTCGCGCTATGATTGGCAGGAAATCTCCAGTGACAAAATACGTTTACTGTGGTACCAGGGGAATCGGGAGTTCGCAGAAGGCCTGTTGAGCGCTTCTGAGGCGGCACTGGATAGATTATCCAAAGACGTGGGAGCACAGCTTGAGAAAGAAGCCACGATCTACATCTATGCCAGCTCAACGGAGTTGCGCAATGCTCTGGTTTTCCCGCAGGAATGGACAGGTGGAGTAGCCTTCACTAACTATGGCACAATAGCTATTGGCATTTCGCCGAGTAATCTGTCCTGGGGGAAAAGGGCATTGGCCCATGAGCTTACCCACCTGGTCGTTCACCAGATGACCTTTGGTCCGTTTAGTGACTTGCCGACGTGGCTGGATGAGGGGTTGGCAGTTTATGCGGAAGGGGACCTCGGGGAATCCTTCCGAAATGCATTGGAGAGTGCTGTTTCCGAGCAGGATCTTCACTCGGTCGAGAGTTTGAGCAGCAGCTTTCCAGCTGATCCCCAGGAAGCCCTCCTTGCCTATGCAGAGAGCTATAGCATAGTTAAATTCTTGATAGAGGAATATGGTAGTGACAAGGTGTTAAGGTTGCTGCAGGTGTTCAAGGAGGGGAGCAGTCCTGACGGAGCTCTAAAGAAGGTATATGAGTTCGGTACTGATGGTCTTGAGATGCGTTGGCGAACAAGTCTCGGTCTGGAATCAGGTGTGACAGCGATTGCAGGCTTTGGAACATAATTTATTGTAAGCACAGCGGAGTTTCCCCGTGAATTCGCTGTTACATCTCATCAGGAGGCGGGTTTTCGTCGGTTTCTTCCGTGGGAGGTTCTTCTGTGGAAAGCTTTACTTCATCTTCCCACTCACCGAATTCATCCACACTTTCGATTTCACTTTCGTAATCATATTTGAACATGGTGTCTTTTACCGGGCGAGGTTGTTCCATTGTTTGAGGAGGGAATGAGGAATATTCCGCCATCTCAGGGTGCCGAAAAGTCTCGCGGATAATAACCCTGACCTGTCCGTTCCCTACCCCCGCTACCGCTGCTTGATACTTATTGCCTCCCTGCGTGAGCTTGACGAGGCGTGAACCTAACCGTGACTCTAACTCGCCGATGTATTCTCTGTTAATGTCTGTCACGGTTAATGTATTGCCTAGTATAACTAGATATAACTCATCTCCGGCGGACAGTTTTGCCAGGGTTTCATCAGGAGCCACCTTGGTCAGGTAAACGAGTCTAGACTTGCCTGTTTCCTCCAGGAAGAAAGATGAAATGCTACCGGTTGATTGCTTTTGTGTGTCCTTGCCGTTTTTGTCCTTAATGTACCGGAGGCGCTCAAGGTTCTTCTTGGCGATCCCCTTACCGGGGTCCAATTTCAGAACTTGTTCGTATACTTTTACGGCTTCAGCGTGGTTTCCTAGCTTGATCAGTGCCTTGCCCAGGCGATTGTGGGCACTAACATCATTGGGATAGAGTTCGATGATACTTTCATTCATCTCTTTGGCCTCTTCCCAACAGCCCTGCATGGCTAGATCTATTGCCTCGGACGAGTACGCCTTATAGTTCAACTGCCATTCCTCCTTCTTGAGCTATCTCGTGCCGAATTAAGATACCATTCTCTCTTGCAATAGTCAACACACTGTGCTGGCTGACCACATGGGTAACACTGGGCTATGGATTTTAGCAAGTTCCTTT
>JAGXOF010000064.1 GCA_023660035.1 Dehalococcoidia bacterium LH_S1 | reverse complement strand
GGCTGCATATACCAATATGAGGGAAATGACTCCTAATTTCAACTGCCCGCCTACGACGGGCCACTTCTCCCCAGCGAAGTCTGGGGTGAGGTGTAGTTTCTTTACCCCCCAAAACCTGAACACATCCCTGTGTCTCAACCCCCCTATTGTTGACAACTTTTTCTTTAACCTAGTACTATGGCACAGAAGCCACATATCCAGGTTGCGTGAGGTTTCGCCAGTCGCCCAGGTATGATGGGTCAATATGCGGGTGCTTTATCTCTCTCATATCGGTCACTATGTCAGCGAAGTCAATGATTTCCTGAGGGGATTTCGTCCGGTAATAAACATGCACATGTTCAGGGCAGTTTTCGAGTACATTGAGCACCCCTTTAACCGGAAGCCAGCCATACTACTATTTAACCTGCTCACCGTCTGGTAACCAGTCATCTTGGAACCTCGTTGCTTGGGCGGTATTTATTTAGATAGCCACGCGGGGTTACCATCCAGTTGTAAAATGTAAAGGTGGTTGAATTTCCGATAATAAGCGTTGTGTTCATGTCAATTTCATGGTCGAGCAGGTGCTGCAAGTTAGTGATTACTGCCCTCTGTCCCTCTCGACAGGCATTCGTAACAATGCCCACCGGAGTCACCGGAGAACGATGCTGCAGGATAATTCCCCTCGCTTCAGCTAGCTGGTGCTGCCGTTTCTTACTTTTAGGATTATAGAGAACGATAACAAAGTCTGCCTGTGCTGCCACTTCCAGCCTCTGGCGGATCTTGTTCCACGGCACTAGATAATCGCTCAGGCTGATAGAAACGGAGTCAGCTGTCACTGGAGCCCCGAGCAGGGCGGCACTGGCTACCATCGCTGGCACCCCGGGTACCACCTCTACATCCACAGTGGTACCACGCTCATGGAGAAGTTCACCCACTAGCCCCGCCATGCCATAGATACCGGAATCGCCACCGCAAACAACAGAAACTGTCTTGCCCTGCTGAGCCGACTCAATGGCGATTTCTGCTCTCTGGATTTCCTCAGTCATGCCGGTGCTCCTTACTTCCTTTGCGGCAATAAAGGGCTCCGCCAGCTTGATATAGTTCTTGTAGCCAACCACCATATCACTTGCTTTGAGCGCCTCTTGCGCCCGGAAGGTCATGTGCTCCGGAGCGCCGGGGCCCAGGCCTACCAGGAAAAGCCTGCCCCTTTTTGCTGGCTTATGGCTGTCAAAGTATACTCTGGCCACTGCCACTGACACTGCCTGATCAAAACTTAGCTTTGGGACGACAAGGGATGGATTGCCACTGCTCAATATCGCCGCTGGTTCGCACACCGCCGGCGTTCCCACATGCTTCAGTGTCGTGGCTGAAGGCTCAGACGGAAATTCGACGCTGCTGAGAGTTTCTTTATTAAAGTAATCTATCGGCAGGTGGTATTTCCGGGCGAACTCCAAGAGCCCGGTCTCGTTTTTCTTCATATCGATGGTTGCTATGTTCCGAATACTTCTAATGGATAGCCTGTGCTCCCTAAAAACGCGTTTTACGGCTTCCTCTATAGCCATTGCTTCTGTGTTACGGTTGCAGCCGATACCGACCACGAGGCTCTTGGGACGGTAGGTTACTGCGCCACCGGGGAGCGGCTGAGGCCTTTCGTCAAGAATCCGATCAGTGATAATTAGTGCCGCCTGGCAATGGAATTCCATAAACGCTTCAATGCTAGTAAAGACACGGATGTTGCTTGGTAATGGACTGTCCTCATGCCACCAGTCTGTCTCACCGGCATCCTGGTAAATGCCAACACATTCTCCATTGACCAGACTAGCGGCGACCTGAGTGAGGCTATCGCCATCTTCGATTTGCCAGCCGAACTCTTTTCCCAGAAGGTCTATCGCTATGGTGCCGCTCACCTCTGAGGCGGTGGTGATAACGGGTTGAGCACCGAGAAAAGCTGCCACCTTCCTGGTCATCTGATTGGCGCCCCCGAGATGTCCTGATAGCAGACTTACGGCAAAGGTGCCGCCATCATCGATCACCACTACGCCGGGGTCTTCATGCTTGCCCTTGAGCTCAGAGGCTAACAGGCGCACCGCAGCACCTACCGCCATAATAAGCACCAAATAACGGCATTGGGCAAAGGCCTTCTGTACCACCTTCTTGGCTGGCGCTAGAAAAATATACTCGTCTGGCATTTGTCCGGCAGTAAATCTCTTCGGCAGGTAGAGATGACAATCGGTAAATACCTGCTTCAGACGGCGTCCCAAAGCTACTCCTTTTCTGGTGACAGCGATAATCGCCACCTGATCGCCGTTAAAGCTAGACTCCACCCTTTTTCTCCTTGCCATAAAGCCTGGATCGCCTCTTTGACTGCTGGTCCAAGAACTTGCCCACCAGTATTATTGCCTGCTTCTTTATACCTAGCTCATTCACTCTCTCTGCCAGGTGCTTCAGTAGTGTCCTTACTACCACCTCATCATTCCAGGTAGCTCTACAGACCACCGCGGCAGGAGTTTCTGGGGAATAACCACCATCAAGAAGCGAAGCTACCACCTCGTTAATTAGAGATGCGCTCAGGAAGATGGCCATTGCGGACTGGTGCGCCGCCAGGCTTTTCAAACTTTCCCGGGCAGGAACTGGGGTATTACCTTCCATTCGGGTGATAATAACCGTTTGGGAAAGCTCGGGTATGGTTAGCTCGGTCTTTATGGAAGCGGCGGCGGCAAACAGAGAGCTTACGCCGGGAATAATCTCATATTCTATCTCCTTTTCATCCAGCACTGCCATCTGCTCCTTGATAGCCCCATAGATGCTGGGGTCGCCACTTTGTAAACGAGCTACTAGCCTTCCCTGCTTAACGGCGTTCTCAATGGTGTCAGTTATCTCCTCAAGGGACAACGAGGCGCTGCAGTGAATCTCGGCATCGGGCTTGGCAAATTGGCATATCTCTGGATTTATCAGTGAGTCAGCATAGATGATGACCTCCGCTCGCTCGATAATCTCCTTTCCTTTGATAGTCAGCAGCTCCGGGTCGCCGGGCCCCGCACCAATGAAATAGACCTGGACTGCCATGTTATCTCCTTACAATCAGCAGGGAGGAATAGTCCAGCTTTCGCCCTTTTAACCTGCTGATGTCCCAAACTATCTCTTCGTCTTTGGTGGTGCACCTTCTGACATAGAGGCACTTTCCAGTCAAGTTCAGCCCTTCAAGGATATTGAGTATGCGGTCGAAGTTCCTGTTTATTTTCATGAACACCACCGTGTCAAAGCTCTCCAGCACCTGACGAATGAACTTATCTTCACACGAGGAAGATATTATCGCCACACATTCATCCTCAGTAGCCAGAGGCACCATCCCTTTGGCTGCCGCAGCGTTGAGTGAGGATATGCCCGGGATAACCGCAACTTCTAACTCGGGCTGAGTCTCTCTCAATGACTCCAGAACGTGAATAAAAGTCCCGTAAAGAAGGGGATCGCCAACATTGACAAAGGCGCAGTCGTCTCCTGCTGCCAGGTGCCGCCAGATGATATCCGCGGCCTTTCGCCAGGACTCTGCCAGTTGCTCTTTGTCTCTCAGCATAGGGAAGACCAACTCGACGATTTTTGGCTCCGATTTAGCCGCGAGGTCGTTTATGATGGACTTGGCCAGGCTCTCGCTTCCCTTGACCTTTTTGGGTACGAAAATAACTGGCACCTGGGTAAGAATACGGTGTGCCTTCAGGGTAAGGAGTTCCGGGTCTCCTGGCCCGACCCCAACGCCATAAAAGCGCCCTATCCCTTTTCTCCTGCTTCTCATTTAACAATCACCTTCTGATTTCCGCCATCCGGTAACCACAAATACCGGATTCAGAGCTTCCAAGCGGGTGAGGTTTGAGGTTTCCCGGCTCCGGGCTATACTCACCAGGGTTACCCCATACATAAATCCGTTCGCCAACAATCCCTCGGCAGTGCGATGTAGAGTCTCCAGTGTAGCCGCATTGACCACAATTCGCCCCTTCGGTCTCAACCGGCGACCGGCAACGGATAGGATCTCGGCCATGTGTCCGCCGCTACCGCCAATGAAAATCGCGTCGGGAGCGGGCAATTTCTCGAGCTTCTCCGGAGCCAAAGCCCGAATAACCTTAATATTATGCCGACCAAACCTCTGGACGTTTTTACTGATAATCGCCACGGCATCGGCGTTCTTCTCTATGGCAAAGATGCTCCCTTTAGCAGCCAGAAAAGAGGCTTCAATTGATATCGCCCCTGAGCCAGCACCAATATCCCAGACAATGCTGCTTTCAGTGAGCGCCATCTTGGCTAGGCTGATCACCCTCACCTCCGACTTGGTAATAAAGCCCGCTCTCAAGCGGAAGAACTTTTCTTCAGCAATACCCAGTAGCGGCTCGGGCTTAGTTTCTGGCTGCTTCCTGAGCAGTATCAGGACATTGAGTGGTGAGAAGTCCTTCTCCTGGAGGCTATATAGGTCAGCAGCCGTAACCTTTTCGTTCTCGGTGCTCAGGTCCTGGCAGACATATGCCTGGCAGTTTTCAATACCGTGGTCCTGTAGGACACTGGCGATCTCGCCGGGGGTATGCTTATCATCGGTGAATATGCCAATTTTGTGGCTGGCACGTACCAGCTCAACAATGGCCTCCATCGGCCTGGCGTGGACGCTGGTCAGGACGGCATCGTCCCAGTTTTCTTTGATCCGGGCAAAGGCCAGTTGCATGGCGCTTACGTTCGGCATTATCTCAATCGCATCCCTACCTAGTTCCCGGGTCAGATATCTGGCTATGCTGTAGAAGCCGGGGTCGCCGGAAGCTAAAACCACCATACGTTTGTCTCCTATGTTGCTCTTGATAAGATCCGTTACCTCAGCCAGATTGTTCCCGACCACGACATTTCGTTCAGTTAAAGACGGGAACAGGCCGAGCAATCTCTCCCCACCGAAAACTATCTCCGCCGCTTCTATGAGCTGGCGTGCTTCGGGGAGCAGGCTGGCACTACCGGCTGCTCCCACACCGATGATATAAACTTTATTCTCCGGCACTTGCCCTCCCCAGGATAGCCCCTTTAGGGTCGGTCATGATACATTCAACAGCCAATCTGTCATCGACTTTGCCACGGCATTTTGTCGCCGCCAGCAGGCAGAGCCGATTGCAAAAATCCCTGGTATACACGTCCGGTAGCATCCGCCGAAAATGATTGGCCGTACCCGTCCCTCGTAGTTCATTAATCTTTTCGTCTGGCACACCGCAACTTGCCGCTAGCTCAGCCAGAAAGCTAATATCAACTGTAGAATCGCTGACGTTGGTGTAGAAATGCGCAGCGGCAAGCTTGCTCAACTTGCCTACCATGCCCCAGATGACGACCTTTGCCAGTCCTTTTCTAGCGCACTCCTCAATAGCATGACCAACGAAGTCTCCTATTTGGATAAAGGACTCCTCGGGGAGGGTAAGCTCTCCCTGTGCAAACTTTTCGCTTCGCCTTCCCGTGGTCAATATCACCTTTCGACATCCAGAGGCCACGGCAATATCCAATGCTTGAGAGATAGAGGCTGTGTAAGCCTCAACTGAATAAGGTATGACCACGCCGCTGGTCCCCAGGATTGAGATGCCCCCAACTATACCCAGACGCCGGTTCAGGGTTCTTTTAGCCAACTCTTTACCCCGAGGCACTGAGATTGTCACCTGCATGCCACTGCTCTCGAGCTGTACTCCTGGGGCCTCCTTAACGGACTGGATGATCATCCTGCGAGGCACCGTGTTGATGGCAGCTATACCCACTGTTATCCCCAAGCCAGGTTTGATT
>JAGXOF010000063.1 GCA_023660035.1 Dehalococcoidia bacterium LH_S1 | reverse complement strand
CACAAGTCCTGACAATCCTGTCCTGTAGCCACCGATATGGTCTTTCCACTCTCCCTTTGGACAAAGTCATCAATTGCACCCAAAGCGGAGGGTGCGAAGAGGTTTTTCCGAGTAGTACACCCTTTCCATCCGCTCTATGGACAGGAATTTGAGCTGATAAGCTATAGTTATTCCTGGAGCGAGGAGCGGGTATCTTTCCACGACCAGGATGGTCGCCTGCGTTCCCTGCCGGCAATCTGGACCAGTATTGCGACACCGGACCCTTTTGTGGTGATATCGGCCGGGAGATCGTTGTTCCGTGTTAAAGACCTGCTGATGCTGGCGTCCTTGGTGCATGAGCTTTCAAGCTCCGCAGCCCGGTCAAAGTGTAAAGGAGATTTCGCCTAGTGTGTAAACACAATTATGCCGATAATATGGGATCCTAAGCATTACAAGTCAGGCTTGACAAGCGCACAATTATGTGGCATAATTGACTTAACACAAAAGGGGAGGCGATTTATGGTCAAAGATAGGGACAGCAAGTTATCGGATGAAAAGCTGGCGGCCCTGCGCCAACATCATGCTCTCCACCGACGCCCCGATAAGGTCACTGACGAGGTGTTTGTGTCTGGCAATGCTTTCTTCGATGCCCGGGATTTGGTGCAGGTAAAGTACGAGATGCTGCGACGGGTCCACAAAGAGAAGCAGTCAGTAACGCAGGCAGCCGCAGCCTTTGGCTTTTCTCGCCCTGCATTTTACCAGGCCGACGCAAACTTCAAGAAAGAGGGGCTTTCGGGGTTACTGCCAGAACCTCCAGGGCCGCGGCGGGCACATAAGTTGAGGGACCAGGTGATGGGTTTTATTGAACAAGCCCTGACCCACGATGCCTCCTTGCCTGCTGGTACCCTGGCTAGGATGGTCCGCGAAAGGTTTGGGGTCCCGGTGCATCCACGAAGTATCGAGCGGGCCCTGGCACGGCGGGGAAAAAACGCCCAAAAAAGGGCACCGTGAGGAGCCAAATGCTAAAACCCGATAATAGTTTATGTGAACATTATGAAGATCTGCGGGCTCAGGCCATCGGTGAATATCCATGCATTGCCGCGCCTCGAGGCTTAGCCCTGCTCCTGCGCCGTGGAATGTCGGCCTGGATGCTGGCCTGGTCGGACTGCGCACCGGTTACCAGACCCACGCCGATGATGTCCACGAATGACAAAGGTAATGGGCTGCCGGATTCGTTACACTCAGAGGTGGCGGAGTTACTGGTAAGCATGGCCCTGCGGGTCCAAAAGGGGGTCCAATTATGTTAGACAGCGAACAACATCACAAGGTCAGGGCAGGTCACCTCAGGCGTGACGCTTACCTTTACGTGCGGCAGTCGACACTGCGGCAGGTCTTTGAGAATACGGAGAGTAGCAAACGCCAGTATGCCTTGCGCGACCGTGCCGTTGCCCTGGGCTGGCCACTGGAGCGGGTGGTGGTAATTGATAGTGACCAGGGACAATCAGGAGCAACAGCGGACCGACAAGGATTCCAAGAGCTGGTTGCTGAGGCTGGCCTGGGGAACGCTGGCATCGTGCTCGGCTTGGAGGTTTCCCGACTGGCGCGTAACTCTGTGGAGTGGGCCAACCTCCTGGAGATCTGTGCTCTAACCGATACGCTGATTCTAGACGAAGATGGTATCTACGACCCGGGGCACTTCAACGACAGACTATTACTCGGGCTTAAGGGCACAATGAGCGAATTGGCCGATCCCAAACGAAAAGGACAGCTGACGGGCAGAAGAGTGTTCGTCTCCTGCCCCGTGACCAGTGGCACTCTCTGATACCAGACGCACATCCGGGGTACATCACCTGGGAGGAATACGAAGTCAACCGACAGCACTTGTTGCAGAATGCGCATGCCTACGGCACTGACCAATGCCGGAGTCCACCACGGGAAGGCCCGGCGCTGCTCCAGGGGCTGGTCATTTGTGGCATCTGTGGAGACCGGATGAGCGTCCGCTATCATATTCGTGGGGGACGCCTTGTCCCCGACTATGTGTGTCAACGCAGAACCATTGAGCAGGCCAAACAGCCCTGCCAGCAAATACCGGGAGCCAATCTGGATCAGGTTATTGGAGAGCTACTGGTTGAGACGGTCACTCCCATGGCCCTGGAAGTAGCTCTGGCGGTGCAGCAAGAATTGGCAGACCGAGCCCAGGAAGTCAATCGCTTGTGCCAGCAGCAAGTCGAACGAGCCCCCTATGAGGCTGACCTCGCGCAAAGACGCTATATGAAGGTTGACCCGGACAACCGCTTGGTGGCCAATACACTGGAGTCCTTCTGGAACCAAAAGTTGCGAGAACTAGCCGGGGCCCAGGAAGAATACGAACGCCAGTGCCAGAGCGAGAACTCCTTGCTGGACGAGCAGCAACGTGCCGGGATACTCGCACTGGCCACCGACTTTCCTCGCCTCTGGCAGGATCCCCATACCCCAGACCGGGAGCGCAAACGCATGGTGCAACTCATACTGGAGGACGTTACATTGATTAAGGGTGCCCAGATCACGGCGTACATTCGCTTCAAAGGGGGTGCCACACGAAGCCTGAGTCTGCCCAGCCCACATCCTGCCTGGCAACTGTATCGGACCGACCCTTTGGTGGTTGAGGAGGTCGATCGCCTGCTCGACCAGCACACCGATGGCGAGATCGCTGCCATCCTCAACGAACGTGGCTTGCGCTCCGGAAGAGGCAGGACCTTCAACCACATGATAGTAGCTCGCATCCGTTCCAACTATGACCTTGCTGATCGCTACAGCCGCCTGCGGGCTGCCGGCATGCTAACGAGGCAGGAGGTTGCCAATATCCTGGGAGTGTGCGAAGATACGGTAGAGAAGTGGCACTGGCGTGGGCTGTTGCGAGCCAAGGCGTATAATGATAAGGGCCAATGTCTGTTTGAACCTCTGGATAAAAATACCCCTGTCAGAGGTAAACACAAAGTAAAGCGCCGGGCATTTTCCAAAACAGTGTCGAATCAAGCATAGGAGGTGTAGTATGCGTCAAAGTCCTTCGAGTCCTTAAAGCGCTTGAACCACTTATAAAAGGTCTTTCTTGAGATGCTGAAATGCTTGGCGGTGAGAGTGACATCCCCTTTGGCCACTGTATAATAAAGGCCCATCCATTCTACTCTCAATCTCTCATGGCTTGTAAAACCTGAAAGGTTGGCTACCCCTCTCCAGCTCTCATATCTATCTTTCAGGACAATGGGCTTTCTTTTAAAGAAATAAACACTGGCTGGCTTTCTCATCTCGGTAACTCCTTATGCTATGTTTTAATATCATTCTAACCATACCATGAGTGTTACCTGTGTATCTCAGCCTCGCAGGATAAAGGCTTCGCTCAAGCTTTCGCTTGCCCTTGACATCCCGACGGGCTCGAGAGAGGCTTCCATGTAGCAGGTCGAGGCACATTCAGCTTGAAGCATGAGGTTCACCTCCTTGATTAAGCGATGCGGAGATAAGGCCTTACTCTCCAAGGAGCTTAAAGTACTCCTTAACAAGCCTGGGGCTAAGGTCTATGAGGAAGCAGATCCTGTTGAAGTGTGCCCTATCCTTAGCCATGTTGTAGACCCTTTCAAAGCCCCTGAGGTACCGGTCCACATTTTGGGGGTCGTGGTTGGTGGCTCTGGCGATCTCACTGGTGAAATAGCCCTGAAGGTGCAGACCCACGATCTGTCTCTTGTGGCTAATAGTGGTGCCCAGGTCGTGGATAGTACTACGTGTGGGCAGGAGGTCCCCATGAGCCTCTTCCCAGGACTGCACGGCATGCCGCACGGTGGAGTTGGACACACCCAAGAGGAGGGAAAGGTCGGTCATCGTACGGAGTCCCCCTTGCTGATATGTCTGCTGGCAGAGTCTGGCCACTCTCTGAGGAAGCAGCGTCTTGGCCTTGGCGCCATCAGCCAATTGCTCGATTTCCTCCCTGTTCCACAGGTCCAGGATGACGCTCTTGTGGAGAATGTCGGCCACTGTCTTGCTATAAGCGGGACCGTCCGAAGCATCCACCGCCAGCCATACAATCTGTTGGGGCTGAATCTTCTCCCAGTCAGGGGCATACTGTTCAAAGAGCTCCAGCATCCTCTGGGCAAGGACATCAGCAACGGCTAGCTTGTTATCATAGCCGAAGTTGAGCACCAACTCCCAGCGCAGGACGTTGAACAGCGACTTCTGCTGGAAGAGCCCGAAGATGGATTTTTGAAGGAGGCGTTTTGCTTTATCCGTCATTGATCGAGCTCCTTCCCATAGCTTTCTTCACCCTCCAGGGTCCTTTTTTAAGCAGGTAGGCCAGGCGCTCTCGGAGCCGGGCCATGACCGTAGCGCACTCAGGCAGGGAGGAGTATCTGCGGTAGAGGATGGCGTATTCCTCCACCAGCCTCTCCCCAAGCCTGGTATTGCGGGCAATGCGCATGGTGGAGTAGCCATCCTCCAGCCCCATCATTACCACGCAGAAATCGTCCAGGTAACGCTCAACACAGGAAAGGTCATGTCCCAGGCGGGTGGCGACCTTGGTAGGGGTAAGCCCCTTGAGATAGAGATGGACTGCATAGTTCTTGTGAGAGATGCCCGGGCCGATGTCCTTAACACGTCCCCTCGTCGGGATGAAGATATCCTGCTTGACATAGGTGGCCAGGATGCGGCTAATGGTCCTTTCGCTGGTAATAAGCAGATGGACCAGGTCCTCCACGGTGAGAACGGCCCCCTGCTCGTATGCCCCCCAGGGAAGACAATGCACCAGAAGCTCACAGCGTTTCTCCGGTTCGGTGACGGAGAGATCATCGGAGGAGAACAGGGTAAGCTTTACCCTCACCTTCTGACAGCGAGAAAGTGGCTTGCCGGCAGGCTCATCCTTGCTGAGTGCCGTATACCACATCTGCCCATCGGCCAGGAAGGAAGGATTGTCCTGGGACCGCTCACGGATGAGGTCATCAGAAAGGGTGGTGGCCTCCACCAGAGACAGGTCATAGTCCTGGGCCAGACGCGAGGCCAGACACTGGGGATAGGATTTCTCCTGCGGGCGTGGGAATGGTGTTCGAACATTCATAGACTGCTACCTCCTGACAAGATTCCAGCCGTATTGTACACTCGTTTGGAGTAGCAGTCATCTGACGGAATGGGTAATGTGGAAGAGCGAGGCCGATATTTGGCTTTAAAGCCAAATATCGGCCTCGCTCTATAGCCTGCATGGCGCCAATCACACAGAAACTAGGATCCCGTTTCCTCTTCTCCTGTTTCCTGTTTGCCCACAATGCTGTTCTTTAGAAATCTCAGTTTGGTCCCGTCTTCTACCTTCAATATCACTTCGCTCTCGGTAACGGCATCAAGCTCGCCATAGATGCCGCCTGTGGTAATTACTTTGTCTCCTCTTTGCAACTCTTGGATTAACTGTGAATGTTGGCTCTGCCTCTTGCGCTGTGGGCGAATCATGAGAAAGTACATTACCGCGAAAATCAACCCGAGGAATATAATCATGGTTATAAAACCACTGCTTCCCCCCTCCGAGTCTGGCTGCTCAGTACACCCGCCCAGCAGGATTATGGATATCATCGCTAAAAGCGAGATGCCATATGCCATGTACTTTCCGATTCCTGTCATTTTTGCCTCCTTTAGTAGTGTTAGTTTGGCCTTTTAGTCCGCTAAAGCGTGAAATCTTGCGCAAAATGGCAAGAGAATCAATATGTGAGTGAATTTAAATGTGCGAGATTGAGAATAACAAAGAATCCCTTGAGCGTCAAACCGGAGGCAATGACCGCCTTTCCCAG
>JAGXOF010000062.1 GCA_023660035.1 Dehalococcoidia bacterium LH_S1 | reverse complement strand
ACGCTATGGCTATGAATGGGCGGGATTGTGGATAATTGCAAGCGGTTTTGATATTGATGTGCCGAAAAAATATCCGGCTGTTTACAAATACCTTTTGCAGTTTGAAGAGAAAGCAAAAAAACGCGACGCTCAAGGACAAAATTGGTGGAATTTGCGTGCTTGTGCCTACTACTCCGAATTTGAAAAGGAAAAGGTAATATACCCAAATATGACTAAATATTTACCGTTTATATTTGATAATGAGTTCTATTATACAAATCAGAAATGTTTTCTCATAACCGGTCAATCCAATTTAAGATACCTAACAGGATACTTTAATTCAAAGATTTCTGCAAAATGGATTCGTGAAAATTGCCCTGAACTGCAGGGTGGAACAAGGGAACTTAGTAAGATATTTTTAGAAAAAATCCCCATTCCCCCCATCACACCAGCAAACCAAAGCATAGTAAAACAGATCGAAGGCCTTGTTGATGAAATATTGTCTGCCAAAAAGCAGGACCCCAAAGCAGACACCGGTGAATCAGAGCACTCAATCGATCAACTCGTCTACCAACTCTACGACCTCACGCCGGAAGAGATCAAAATCGTGGAAGGCGAAAATTAGTGACCGGATTGCCCGGATGGCAGGCCGGCGCTCCGACACATCAGGAAAAACAGACTCAAAAAGGATCATCCACCGGAATGACAAGCCCGGTATAACAAATTGCTGCACCGGATTTTTACTCCGCCGCGCTCCGTAAAAACCAGTGAGCTCAATCGTTAAAAGATAGCGGTTCTGACTTTGATCTCATAAATAACACGCGGGAGCTAGAACCTGTTGAACTGGACTTCAAAGGCGCCCTTCGGCCTTACCAGGAGCAGGCTGCTGGTAACATTGTATAACACCCTTTCGGGGTGCTTTTAGCCCCTACTGGTAGTGGCAAAACAGTTATGGCCTTGGCTATTATTGCTGCCAGGCAGCAAGCAACCTTGATTATGGTTCATACAAAAGAGCTTCTGTATCAATGGCAGGCCCAGATCAAGTCTTTCCTGGGGGTTGAGGTGGGGCTTATAGGCGCTGGCAAGTTGGAAATTAAACCAACTCCATGCCCATTTTGTATTGGAAGAGACTTCTACTTTACAATAAGTGATGATTATGCTAGAATACCCCCAACCATGAGCAAGACTCAGCGGTGAGGCGATGTTCCATACTCACCCGAAACGCCGACCGCAATATGGAGGTGACACTGTGAACAGGTTGGTTGATAACTTCTTAAATTATCTATCTGTGGAGAAAGGGCTCTCGACGAATACCATCTCTGCCTACAGGAACGACCTGAACCAGTTTGTGGACCTCGCCGGGATTCAGAACGAAAATGGATTGACGGAAATCGACCGGGACAGAATTCTGAACTATATCGTAGAGCTACGCCAAAGGATTTATTCCCCCACCACCGTCGCCCGCAAGACCGCTGCCGTGAGGTCGTTATTCCACTACCTTGTACGCGAGGATATTATGAAGGAAGACCCCACCGAAAACCTCGCGGGATCGAAGCTAGATAAAGCCCTGCCCAACACACTCTCGATCTCCCAAATAGAGGAGTTGCTCGCTCAACCTGCCAAGCACTCAACCCCGGAGGCAAAAAGGGACAAGGCCATGCTGGAGTTGCTGTACGCTACAGGCGTCCGCGTTTCTGAGATGGTTTCCCTTGACCTCGACGACCTCAACCTGGACGATGGTTTCGTGCGCTGTTTCGGCAAGGGTTCAAAGGAACGGATGACACCCTTACATGAACAGGCCATCCGTGACCTCATCGAATATATTAATGAGGCCCGACCCCAGATCACATCTGAGAGCGAAAAAGCACTGTTTGTGAACCGGAGAGGGCAACGGCTCACACGACAGGGATTCTGGTTTATCTTGAAGAACTATGCCGAAGCTGCGGGTATTGACAAGATCACTCCCCACACCCTGCGCCACAGCATCGCCACGCACCTGCTGCGCAGCGGAAAGATGAACCTGAGGGAGCTACAGGAGTTCCTTGGCCATGCAAACATCTCCACCACCCAGATCTATACTCACCTAACAGATGATCATATGCGGGAGGTCTACGAGCGGTCACACCCAAGGGCCAAATAGATACTCCTTTGAGTTTTTTGTGTTTTTGTGTTCTTTGAGTGTATAGAGTTTTTGGAACGGCGAAAAACGAAAGGTGATTTTTCTAACCCAACAAACTCTATGAACTCGTTCTCAATTTGATCCTCCAAGCCGAGCCTGCTATAATTCAAGCGTGATAATAGATTTTCACACTCATATAATCCCTCCGGCAGTGAAAGAGGGGAGAGACACAGAGGCTGTTCAGGATCCACTATATCAATCTATCTATTCAGGGCCCAAACCCAGAATCGCCACCGCCGAGGAGCTCCTTGAAAGCATGGACCAGGACGGCATCGACTGGTCAGTTGCCCTTAACACCGGATGGAAAAGCCACGATGTCTGCCGCCGAACAAATGACTATATTATGGAAGCGGTAAACAAATACCCTGACCGGCTTGTCGGCTTCTGCTCGATACAAGCGAACTCGAAAGATGCTACGAAGGAAGTGGAACGCTGCGCGAAGGGAGGCCTCCGCGGCATCGGGGAGATGATGCCACATTCACAGGATTTCGACCTGGCCAACAAAGACATCATGGAGCCAATTGCAGAGACTGCAAAGAAGTACAGCATGATCGTCCTTACCCATTCCACAGAGCCGGTGGGACACATTTACCCTGGGAAAGGCAACGTGCTGCCGGAGATATTGTATAAGTTCATAACGGATTTCCCATACCTGCGCATCGTTTGCGCTCACTGGGGAGGCGGACTCCCGTTTTACGCTTTGATGCCGGAGGTAGCTGAGGCACTGGAGAACGTCTACTTCGATACGGCAGCTTCTCCATTCCTCTACAAGTATGACATCTTTCCGCGTGTCGCCGATCTTGTGGGAACGGAGAAAATCCTGTTCGGAAGCGACCACCCTCTGATCACACAAAAGAGAATCATCAAATCGCTTGAGCGTCTGGACATGCCTCAGGAGAGCAAGGATGCCATTCTAGGGGGAAATGCCCGTAGACTCTTGGGGATCGACTGATGGAAACGATTCGCACCTTTGTCGCTATCGAATTGCCAGAGGAAGTCAAGAACAGCCTGGCAAAAATCCTGAGGGATATCAGTCCGGGTTATGAGAGGTTCGTCAAGTGGATCAAATCCGATTCAATTCACCTGACTCTCAAGTTTCTGGGTAATATCTCTACCGGGAGCGTAGATGATATAACCCAGGCACTCACCGATGCAGCATCAGGACCGAAAGCATTCACCCTGGAGCTAGGCGGACTGGGCGCATTCCCGAACCTGAAGTCACCCAGAGTACTCTGGGTGGGAGTAGAGGGCGATGTCCCCACAGCCCTTAATCTGCAAGGGCAAATTGATCAGGCCCTCACCAAGCTTGGATTCGCTGTGGAGAAGAGGGGATTTTCACCGCATCTTACTGTTGGTCGGCTAAGGGACAAGGCCAGCTCCCGCGAGCGATCCGCCGTTGGGAAACTGGTCAGTGAGTACGAAGTGAAGGAGAACCCCTCCTTCACTGTAGAGAGGCTTAATCTCATGAGAAGCACGCTCACCAGTAGCGGTGCCATATACGACCGCCTTGCCTCTGTGCCGCTTGACACAGAGTGACCGGCATGCTATATTCTACTTAGCACTCTCGTAAAGGGAGTGCTAAGTTGTGTGCTTAAGAGGTTGGAGGTTATCATGCCCCTATATGAATTCGAATGCACTTCCTGTGGCTGCCGCTTCGATAAGAGGCAAAGCTTCGACGCTGAACCGGTAGCTACCTGTCCCGAGTGTAACAACGAGGCGAGGCGTGTTTTCCACCCTACCCCAATCATTTTCAAAGGCAGCGGTTTTTACGTAACCGACTACCCTAAGGATTCCTCAAATCCCCCTGTCTCCAAGTCCAATAAAAAGAACGGCGAGCAGGAATCATCCGGGGCAAAGGGAACATCCAGTTCAGGAGCGGCAACCGGAAGCGAGAATTAGCTTGCCTTTAGCGGTTGAAGAACGTACTGGAATGACGCTGCGCAGCGTGTACGCCGATGGAAACTATTCTACAGCGCGTCTCCAAAGCCTGGGTTAGTGTTGATGGCCATATCGTAGGTCAGATCGGACAAGGACTTGTCGTGTTGCTGGGAGCAGCTTCCGGTGACACTGAAAGTGATGCGAAGTTTCTGGCGGACAAAATTTCCGCTCTCCGTATATTCGCCGATCAAAACGGCAAGTTCAACCTCTCCGTTCAAGACGTCCAGGGCGAGATACTCGTGGTAAGCCAGTTTACTCTCCTCGCCGATACACGGAAAGGTCGCCGTCCCAGCTTCTTTGATGCCGCCCCACCAGAGGAGGCCGAGTCACTGATAGAACGTTTCGCCGAGATCCTTCGCTCCTACGGACTCACGGTAGCAACCGGCCAATTCCAGGCGTACATGCATGTTGGGATTCACAATGACGGGCCCGTGACAATTCCCCTCAGCACCAAAAGGTAGCCAAGTATATCTCCCAGCCTGGAAAAGCTTGACCCAAAAGGGGGAAATCCCAATGACCAAATCTCAATTCCCAGGTAATATCCAAGCCCCAAGGCAGCTATTTTGTCATTGGTAATTGAAATTTGTTTGAGAGTTGGCGCTTGGAACTTGTGATTTCATCCAACTGCGGCTCTCTGAATGCGGGCAAGATATTGCACTTTAGAGGATTCTAGTATCCTGCACCGGGAAGCAAGTTCTTAATCGAGTCCCACCCGATCCATCCCAGATAGACGATTATAAGAGATCTTAGCAAACGGCCCACCCAGCAATAAAGAAGGAATTTCCCCAGCTGAAATCGGAGCGTGCCAGCTGCTATTCCTACAAGGTCAAAGGGCAACGGAGTAAGGGCGAAAACAAATACGGCTGGCGATCCGAAACGTTTCATCCCATTCTCCACCTTGCTGTAGCCCTCTCTGTATTTACCTGTGATGGCCCCCCTTCCCCACAACCCCGCGAAATAAGCCGTAACTTCACCAAGTGCACCGCCGATACTGGCCAGCAATCCAAGCCAGAATAGTTCCATCCCCGCGATCCCTATAATTCCCGGAGCAGCAGCAAGGATCGCCTCGAACGGGAGGGGGAAGAGAATGGTCATGCTCCCAATGAGCATCAGGAAGAAAACACCGACGTAACCCCACCTCTCCACCAGCCCCCTCCAGTCGACGTCAAGCTGATAAACGACAAACGAAGCGACTATTATGGCGACAACTGCTATCACCATCAGTCCCTTATTGCTGAGGACCTTCTTGTAGAGGAACTGTTCCACAGACTGCCTGTTCACTAAATTCTTCACTTCCATCTCAGATGACGTCAAACCGTATGAGTTAAATAGGCTTCCAGCCCCTGACCACGCAAACGGTCTACCAAAGCTTTGCCATACTGCTTGTCGGGAACGAGGCTGAAGAGCGCTGGGCCAGCACCGGCAAGGTGAACCCTGTCAACTCCGGCATCAAGGAACATTTGACGATAATCCCCTAATTGCGGGAAAACGTCAAATGCCACATTCTCAAATGTATTATGAAGTGCGGAATCCTGCAAGTGATTCCCTTGTCGCAAACTATTCACCAGTTCATATGTCAGAGCACCGGGAGTAAAGTGAGAAGGGGTCACAGTACCGTACAGCGTGGCCGTTTTCGAGGGGCCTGTGTCCACATTTGGATTTAGGAGCACGGACCAAGTGGGGGGTGGGGA
>JAGXOF010000061.1 GCA_023660035.1 Dehalococcoidia bacterium LH_S1 | reverse complement strand
CAATTGCCAAAATAAGGAGGGCCTCTTAGCAACACTTGCTGCGTACAGAGCCTTTAGTTTTTGGGGGGAAGGTCGATATATCCGCTTGACACGTGCGGATTGCTTGAGCTATAATAGTACATACCGTGGGATTGGTGCTAACAAGGGAACTACATATGACTTTTGGAGATTAATTACCGTCACTCAACAAATAGGTAATGACTATATAACAGAGCTCAAAAAGGAGGATCACTATGGGGTTCGCACTCTCTGAATTAGTATTGAAAAGCCCAGCGTTTGAAGCGGACGGCAAAATCCCCCTAAAGCATGCTGGGGAAGGGGAAAATACATCGCCATCTCTGGAATGGACAAATGTTCCTCCAGGAACACACTCCTTCGCATTAATATGTCATGACCCCGATGCTCCGCTGGTGTCTCCGGGCACCTACGGATTCGTCCACTGGGTCCTCTATAACATACCAGAGTCGGTTACCAGCTTGCCGGAAGGAACCCAAGAATACACCAAAGGCTCTAATGACGGCAACAAACAGGGCTATATGGGCCCCCTGCCCCCGAACGGGCATGGTGCACACCATTACTTCTTTTGGCTATTTGCCCTGGATAAAGAGATTAACCTGGAATCCGGGCTTACCCTCTGGCAGTTGCTGGAACGGATAGAGCCCCACGTAATCGGGATGAACCGCCTTGTCGGAACCTATGAGAGGTAGCATACCCGATCTACTGTGCTCTGTTAGCCATCGGCAGCTTACCTCGCTGTTCGGAAGAGTCTTTAGTGACTCAAGCAGCAGCTTTTTGAGCAGCTGACAAATGATTCTATAGTCATGCGTAAGTAAGGACCGCCTAAAGGAGAAACAACTTGCAACAGGACCTGATACGGAACTTCTCCATCATAGCTCACATAGACCATGGTAAATCGACCCTGGCAGACAGGTTGCTCGAACAGACCCACACCATCGGGTCCAAGGAGGCAAGGGACCAGTTCCTGGATTCCATGGAACTGGAAAGGGAAAAAGGCATCACCATCAAGCTGCAATCCGTCAGGCTCTTCCACGATGGATATATGTTGAACCTTATCGATACCCCCGGCCACGTGGATTTCACCTACGAGGTCTCAAGAAGCCTGGCAGCCTGTGAAGGTGCCCTTCTACTTATCGACGCCTCTCAAGGTATTGAAGCTCAAACTGTCTCCAATGCATACCTGGCTTTGGAACATGACCTTGAAATCATTCCCGTCATCAATAAGATAGACCTCCCACACGCCGAACCGGAAAGAGTACAAAAGGAACTGGAGGAGTTTATAGGCATAAATAGTGAAGAGACGATCTTCATTTCCGCCAAGGAAGGAACAGGAGTGGAGAAGATCCTGGAAGCGATACTAAAACGAATTCCACCTCCTGCAGGGAATACAGAATCACCCCTGAGAGGATTGATTTTTGATTCCCATTATGACCCCTACCAGGGAGTAATCGCCTATGTCCGCGTAAAGGAAGGGGAAGTCAGTGAAGGCATACAGATTTCCATGATGTCCAGCGGGGCGACTTTCGAGGTCTCCGAGGTGGGCGTTTTCAGACCCGCCATGACCCCTGAAGAAAGCCTGAAGGCAGGCCAGGCAGGATACATTGTAGCGGGAATCAAGAACCTTCAAGATGCCAGAGTAGGGGACACCATCACCTCTGTCGACAATCCCGCTTCTTCCCCACTGTCGTCTTTTCAGCGAATCAAGCCCATGGTTTTCTGTGGGCTCTATCCCTCTAGCAAGACCAAACATGAAGAACTGCGCAAAGCACTGGAAAAGCTCCAGCTCAACGATTCCTCACTTCAATTCGACCCTGATAATTCTCCATCTTTAGGCTTCGGTTTTCGCTGCGGCTTCCTGGGGAATTTGCATATGGAGGTAGTAAAACAGCGCCTGGAAAGGGAGTATGGCCTGGAGCTTGTAATAACTGCCCCCAATGTAGTATATAAGGCGAAAACAAAAGACGGCGAGGAACACTTTATTGAAAGACCATCCAGCATGCCCTCCACGGGAATTGAATATGTGGCCGAGCCCTTTGTCGACGGCACTTTTATTCTCCCCGAGGAATATATCGGCCCGGTGATGGAGCTTTGCCAGGAAAAGAGAGGAGAATTCGAAGATATGAACCACCTTTCCCCGCAAAGAGTGGTATTGAAATATTATCTCCCCCTGGCGGAAGTGATTTTTGACTTCTATGACCAGCTTAAATCCAGAACGCGGGGTTATGCCTCTTTCGACTATAGCTATTCCGGTTATCGAGAGTCAGACCTGGTAAAGGTGGAGATCCATGTAAACTATAAGCCGGTTGATGCCCTTTCCTTCATCACTGCCCGGAGCAAGGCTTATCAGCCCCATCGCCAGGGAAACCGTTAAGGCATTGCGGAAAGATGTAACCCAGCCCCTCTATGGGGGCGATGTCGAGAGGCCTTGACATTAGTTGACCTGATGGAGTATCTTTTAACTTAACTCATAACTTTCCTCATCGGATTTCTAGAATGCAACTCTAAAGAGAAAGGGGGCTCAATGAACGAGAGCACTATTAATATCAGACTCATGAAAGATGATGACTTTGACGCTGTGGTCGCAATTGACGAGAAGGTACTCCAGACATCACGACCGGATTACTATAAGCTGAAGTTTGAGATGCTTTTTGAATCCACACATTATTTGCCCACGTCGCTGGTAGCAGAGAACGAGGAGGGGGCAGTAGTGGTGAAATGATTCCTCCCTTATAAGTTTCTTCAGCGCGAATCAGTTCACGCCCTCGACAACGATCAATCTGGAACGAAAGCTCTAACGCCGGCGAGGGACCAGTAAGACCTCCACACAGGTACACAGGTGTAATATTGTGAACGGATATAATGTAGCTTTAGCATACCCCCACCTGAAGGACTTGTAATATGCCCGACTTGACAATCACCAGAAGAGAGATCCTTATCGCTGATGTCGTATGCTTTCTCGGCTTTTTAGCCTTCTCTATCCCATCCCGGTCTGGCCTCTGGAGCTACCTGCAACTGGCCTTCTTCCTCCTCTGGGTCCTGATACTCATCGTTCACATAGCCTGGTTTAACCTTAAACCCGTTTCAAAGTACTTCAGCAGCCATCCCAAAACATCAAAGAGAGGGTCGCGCCAACTGGTCATCTTCATCCTGGCTGCGTATTTCATCGGCATAATAGTTATCACCATTATAGTAACGGCGTCCAGTTATACTCTCCCCGAGACCGTGGTAGCCTGGGCCCCTCTGGTTATTGCAGGAGTCATTCTTGCCCACGTCTGGTTAAACAGGAAGCCCTTCTTCTACTACCTCGGGGAAAGGACCGGATGGGCTACCTGGTTCTGTGGATGCTGTTTGCTTTCACTGGGCATAGTAGCAAGGGTTTTCACAATTTAACCTGCCTCCTCTAGAAGAGTGACAGCCTTCAAGGGGATAAAGCTTCTTGCCCGCGAATAACTAAGGTGTTACAATGCGTTCACTACTACATAAAGGAGGAGCCGAAAATGGGCGTACAGGTAGGTAGAGAAGCGCCGGATTTCACTGCCAATGCGTTTCACCAGGGCACAGGCAAGCAGGTTAAGCTCTCTGACTTCCGCGGCAAATGGGTAATGCTCTGCTTCTACCCTGCTGACTTTACCTGTGTCTGCCCGACGGAACTGGCGACAGTGGCCGCCAAGTACCAGGAGTTTCAGGAGTTGGGAGTAGAGATACTGGCCATAAGCGTGGACAGTAACGTCTCCCATAAAGTATGGCAGGAAGTCGAACTATCCAAGATGGTGGACGGTGGTATCCCATACCCGATGGTTTCCGACCCCGGGGGGGAAATAGGCACTCTATACGGAGTATATGATGATCTACAAGGGGTAGATGTTCGAGGCCGTTTCCTCATCGACCCGGACGGGATACTCCAGGCAATGGAGGTTCTAACGCCACCTGTAGGAAGGAATATATCCGAGGTACTGCGACAGTTCAGGGCGTTCCAGCACCATCAGAAAACAGGTGAACTCATGCCCTCCGGCTGGCAGCCGGGTAAACCGACATTGCCACCGGAGACGGAGACGTTAACAAGAGCCGGACACGTCTGGGAGATCTGGAAGACAGACAACGCATTCTGAAGCGGGCGTCCTTGTCGCAGAGACGAACCTGCTCCCTTAAGGGAGCAGGTTCGTCTTGGTTTCGGCCGGCAAATTTTGTTTGTTGAATCGGGATTCAACACCCCCTCGATATCGGCTGACAATACTACGACACAGTACTATCATTCTATTACCAAAACAAATGGGGAGGGGAAGAAATGCTGAGTGCCCGGAATCAATTTAAAGGTACCATCAAGTCGGTCAAGGTCGGACAGGTAATGGCGGAGGTGGTAATTGAGGCTGGTGGCCTGGAGTTCGTATCTCTTATCAGCAAGGCATCAGCCGAAAAATGAACCTCAAGGAGGGCAGTGAAGCCACCGCTGTAGTTAAGGCTACCGAAGTTATGGTTGAGACGTAGAGTGGACAGACAAAAGGCCGATCACATTCTTAAATAGACAGCCTCGTAAGAAGCCCGCATTCATTATCCTTAAGCCATTTCTTGTGCTCACGCCACCGGGGACAGTGTTGAGCTACCAAGCCCCAAAACTTTTTTGAATGATTCATCTCTTTCAGATGGGCAAGCTCATGGATGACAATGTAGTCGATGACGGGCTTTGGTGCCATTATGAGCCTCCAGTTGAAGTTGAGCCTCCCCTTCTGAGAACAGCTGCCCCAGCGGGTCTTCTGACCCCGTATGGTAATCCTGTTACAGTTAACCTCCAGGCGAGCGCTGAGCTTATCCAGCTGCTCCTCTATCAGCTTCCTTGCCTCCGCCCGGTACACCGCTCCACGGCTAAATTTGCCCTGGCTCCCGGCGATTTAAGGCTCACTACGAGCCTGTTTCCCTCACGCCTTACGCCGTCGGCCCCGCCAGAGTTATCGCGCATTACGACTTCTAAATTCCGGCCAAGGTATGGGATGACATCGCCCGTAGTCAGATCCCTCTCCGTGGAAGGGATCTCGTCCGTGTCGAATTTTGCAAGATTTTTAAGTACCCAGCCCTGTTTCCTTAGCGCTTGCATAGGTGTCTCCTACCAATCCCCCAACACAATCAGTCCCGGAAACGGTGCCCATCGTGTGACAGTTTTTTTTATCGTATCAGCAGCAGATCCATAATAACCAGCCAAACCGCCAACAGAATTATTGCCACTAATATCTACGTTCACTACGCCCAGATTTCCTATCTCCGCAGTCTCACGTGCAAAGCCAAACAACCCTATGTTACTCTCTGAACCCCGATTGATATAGAGACCACTAATTGTATATCCCGTTCCATTGTAGGAGCCTGTGAATGCGGTGCTATTGTTGCCGATGAGGGAGAAGCCATAATAACCGCCAGTGCCATCGGGATTCCAGTTAAGGGTACCAGAGGCATCGATGTCACCTGTCTGTTTGAAACACTCGCCCCACTGATTTGTATACTGCGAAAGCCATAAAAGGTTTTCGAGTGTGGGAATAGGCTCTAACGTAATAGGTAGTTTCACTGCTCAATCCCGTGATATCAGAAGTGAAGGCCACGGGTCCACTGCCGTCAGTAGTGTTGGAGTCGGCTATCGTCGGCGCTGGGATCGTATCCCAGCAAACCCCACGGGATGTGACATTGCTACCGCGCTCGCTGAGCACCTCCCCTCCACAAGTAGCATCGGTGGAAGTGATTTCACCGAGCGGCGCTGTGGCCACCCAGGGCGCACACGCATCAGGCAGGTTATTTGTGCCAATACCTATGCATTTGACTCCTAAATCCATGTCCGATATATTCTTGGGCAGGTGGACAAATGCCCAAGAAATACAAAGAGCGTAGTTTGATAGAGTT
>JAGXOF010000060.1 GCA_023660035.1 Dehalococcoidia bacterium LH_S1 | reverse complement strand
TAAGTATGATTTTGATGCCGTTTCTTCACAATGAAAAGGAATAATTGAAAGCACCTGCTGACCTCATGTAGCCTTTAGTTAGACAAACAAATGTCTGAACATACAGACATTTAAGCGTTTAACTGTTAAAATGTCAATTAGATGAGGGTTATAAGCATCGCTCTTTTAATATACACCGCATCATGTTCAAGCTATAAGCCGAGAGGAGGTGGATTTGTAAAATGAAAGCCAAGTGCAAGGCCTGCAACCTAAGGAAGTTAGCTTTATTATTGTGCATCTTCAGTATATCATGTGCTGCATTAGCTTGTGGCCCAAAGGAAAAGACTTTACCTGAGGAGGAGGTTAAAATGATTTTATCCAGTCCAGCCTTTAAAGAGGGAGAGCGGGTCCCTGTTAAATATACATGTGATGGCCAAAATATCTCGCCACCACTTGCTTGGGGTGAAGTCCCGGAGGGGGCTAAATCATTCACTCTTATAGTTGATGACCCAGATGCTCCTACAGGGACTTTCACGCATTGGGTTCTGTTTAACCTTCACGCTGACTCACGGGAGTTAACAGAGAATATATCCCCTCAAGGCAAACTCCCAAATGGTGCTCTTCAAGGAAAGAATGACTTCGGCAAGATTGGGTATGGTGGCCCTTGTCCCCCACCCGGCCCTTCTCATCATTATCACTTTAAGATTTATGCCTTAGATCAGAACCCTGATTTAAAATCTGGAACATCTAAAGAGCAAGTGCTTCAGGCTATGGAAGGTCATGTTCTTGCTCAAGGAGAACTTATAGGGTTATATGGGCGAAAGAAATGATGGTCAGGATACAAAAAGCAATCAATACTCTTTAAGATGTGCCTTATGCTCAAGCCATGAGCCGAGAGGAGCAAGGTTAATGGTAGCAGGGAAATGAGGCATAAGGCTTAAAAGCCCTGGGGGATTAGAAAGATAAAGAAGAAATTAAGTTGTAGTGGAGGAATTGGGCAAATCTCCTCCATCTAATCCAGAAAATTACATAGGGGGAGCAAAAAGGGTTTTGGAGGAAATAGACTGGAGGGAAATTCATAAACAAAGGGGTTATAAAAACAGGGAGGTTCTAAGCCTTGGAGAGGAGGTCATCGAAAGTGCTTTAAGGCATTACTGGGCAGGGAGAATCCTTTCATGATAGAAGTTACACAGTTGATTGCTTAATTCTCTAGTCGCTAATATATCAGCTATCTATAACTATTTGAGGGTTGGTCATAAGAGGGCAATTTGTCTAAATGGGCCTAGGATAGGTATAAAGTTTTCGATCTCACCGATTCCGACAGATTAAAATTGGCTCTTTTTGCATTAGCTGTTGGCAACTTCAGCTGTCTCTGCTTTAAGCCTTTCTACACAGACACACTTAAAACGAGCCCCACAGTTAACGATGAAAGAGCTTTGATTATTATGGTTTTTGGGACCATTTGTATCTTGTGATTTGTTTATTGGAATTTCTGTTGTGAACTTTTTAGCTCCGACTCTTCCTAATTGTAAAAGGAGGATATCATGAAGCGATGTTATCTCACTCTACTTGCAGCACTTCTTGCCCTCTCTGCTGGTTGTGTTAGCTCTTCGCCGTCGCCGGATTCCGGACCTCCGCCTAAATCGAGGACGCCGGGATGTCAAGGGCAAGCGAAAGCTTGAGCGAAGCCTTTATCCTTGACATCACAAGGGCAAGAGATATTATAATCTCTAGGCAGGTCGAGGCACCCAAAATCAGTGGTTATCATCTGACAGTATTACAAAATCTAAATCCATTTCCCTGTCCAAGATTTTCGCCACCGCTTTCTTAATTACGTTTTGTAGTCTAGTTTGCAAATATTCTTTAGTGAATTTATTAGGTACAGCTACAAAGGCTATTTCTTTTTCTATGCCAAGAAGAGCTGTATTTTTTAACCAAGTTTCAAAGGAAGTTCGATTTACATTCTGCTCTAGCTCAGAAAGCACATTCTGCCAAACCTCGGTAAACTCCGGGGAGGAGGAAATGAGTTCTACCCGTTCATTTTTAACTTGCTCGGCTTCCATCCTCTTTAAAATCCTCCGCCTTCGCTTCTCTTCTTTTCTCGCCTGCTTCTCTTTTAAAAAACTCTCCGGGAACTGCCAATTCTCCCTTACGGCTTTCACCAAATAAGCAGCTTTATCTTCGACATCGCTCCTATATTGAATTGCTTCCATCCAATTTTTGATAGTTTGAGATTTAGAATGCTGCATTAGGTCTTCAGCGACTATTTTGCTTACACCGAAACTTTCTAACCTCTTGATTAATTTTAGTTGGCTTTGGGGAAGTTCAGATTTGGTTTCTCCCTTCAATCCCGATTCCGGCTTAGTTTCCGAAAGAGTTAAAGGTTCTAATTCTTCTCCCTCCCTCTCAGTTTCTATTCGATAAGTTCTAAATTTCTTGATTTCTTCTTTCACTCTTTTGCCAGGGTAATAAAGAATATACCAATCTTTCTCTTTTTGCCTGGACTGGCTTGAAGGGATATCTTCCCAAGTATAGCCTGCTAAAAATTCAGTCTCTTTAAGTTTTTTGTGGGCCGGGTCAAGAATTCCTTTTGCATCAGAAAGATATTTCTGCCTTATAACAGGTAAAAGATCAGAGAGGGTTGAATATTTATAACGAATAAAACCTTCTTTTCTGCCCAACCCGTAGAATTTAACGCTTAAAAGCTCATATAGACGGGTAGCAATAGGGGTTTTAAGTAAACGATAGTAATTGTAGTCAATTGGTTTCACATAGCGATTATTGATATTATCGAGATACCAACTATTTAAAAATATATAATTATTATCGGCTATCTCTCCACTATCTAATTTTTCTCCTTTAAAGATTACTCGATCATATAGTCCGAATATGTCCTCAATCCATTCTTCTTTTGCTTTGCAATAAAAGGCTCCTTTTGACTGAACTGAGGTAGTTCTAAGTCTTATCAAAGCTTTCTTGATCAGCTTATATATATTTTTTCCAGGTTTTTCTATTCCCATTCTCTTAGATAAAGTACGGAGAGAACCTATACAAATTGGATTTTCAATAGGAAGTGGAAGTTTACTAATAATTTGCTCTACTGCTTTATGCATTTCCTTATCAAAAGGGCCAGGGTAACCATATTCTGGGTTCGAACTTACTTTCCAGTGAATTTCTAGTTTTTCATTTCCCCTTTTTACAATTGCCCTATACTCCGTCTTGACTCTTTTATGTACGTCTTCTCGTGAAAGAGCAAAGAAGGGGAGTACAAATAAATTTACCTCTGATCTGATTATTTCTGGAGGTAGGGTTTCTTCCTCTTTTTCAACTAAATCAAACTGCTCAATCTTTTCTGATGGTACAGGAAACATTTTGTTTTTCCCTTCTAAAATAGTCTCATATATTAAAACTTAGATGAAAACAACAACAGAGTTTTGTTGTGTTGTTGTTTATTGTTGTTTATTGTTGTTTATTGTTGTAATACGTTGAACCCGAGAAAATTGAAGCGGGTTTGAAGCTAATTTTCTCCAGCCAAATTCCGTATTTTCTCCAGCCAAATTCCGTATTTTCTCCAGTCAAATTCCGTATTTTCTCCACTAGGGAAAATTGAAGAAGCTCACAATAAATTCTCTGTATCATGGTATCCTTACCATTGTGATCTTTTGGTGGTAAGATGTTGCGACAGTACACTGTTTTGTTGCTTCTTTTCATGGTCTTGAATGATCTCCGTCAAAGCTATCCTGGCGATCTCTGATTTCTTAAGTTTTCGGTTCTTTCTTCTTAAATCAAGCCAAAGCTTATCTAATTTATCTAGAAGGATAGAAGGTAAATAAAAGGTGACTTTACTCTGAGTTACTTCTGAGGTAACATGTTTCTCTTCCTCAAGAAAGAAATCTACCCCTTTGCCTTTTAAATTTGGCCTTTTTTTATTGCTCATCTTTTAAAACCTCCTGAGTCAATTGCCGGTAAGCTTCAGCTCCCTCTGAGCTTTTAGCATAGAGAATAATGGGCTTACCAGCCAAAGCTGAATCGGCGAATTTAATAGTTCTTTTAATAACTGATTGATAGACTTGATCACCAAAAATTTTCTCTAGTTCTTCAATTACCTCTTTGGTATGGGAACTCCTGGCATCGTGCATTGTTCTTAAAATCCTGATTTTCAAATCCGGATTTCCTTTCTTTCTGATTTTAGAGATCACCCTGTTTAACTCCTTTAATCCTTTTAAAGCAAGATATTCACTCTGAACAGGAATGATCACCGTTTGAGCTGCCATTAAGCCATTGGTAGTAAGAATTCCTAAGCTTGGTGGGCAATCGATGAAGATAGAGTCATAATCCTGGGCAATAGGGAAAAGGGCATCTTTCAAAGTTTTATCCCAGCCAATCTCACCGATAAGTTCTCCTTCAGCTCCAGCTAAATCTAAATTTGAGGGTAAAAGAAAAAGATTGGGTATTTCAGTCTCAATGATCGCCGTTCTTACTGGAGATTCGTTCGAGTTTATTAAGACGTTATACGCAGTGTTTTGAAAAGAATCTGGGTCAAAGCCGAGGCTGGTGGTTAAACCTCCTTGAGGATCTAAATCCACTGCCAAAATACGTTTTCCTATTTCAGCTAAAGCAGCACTCAAGCAGGCGCAGGTTGTTGATTTACCTACCCCTCCTTTTTGGTTTGCAATGGTGCAAATTTCTGACATAATGCTATTGTAACATAATAATGTCAAAGAGTTGTGTTGTCAAAAAGGTGTAACATCTTGCCATTGCTCCTTTTTAAGTCTTCTCCGAATAGTCTTATAAGAAATAGGCTCTTTCATCGTTAAGTGTTGGTCTCATTTTGGCTGTGCATATAAGGGGTGGTTGCTTTAAAGGGGGTCTGTTCACAACCCCTCTTCAAGGCTAATAGACTAAAAAGTGGAGTTGACTTTCGAGAGATGGGGGCTTGGCACAGCTAACATCATGATACCTCGAGGACTACTTGCGAAAGGTCTCTTTGAAACTCTCTAACTCTTGTCTTGTACTGTCTATTTGTGATTGCAAGTTACTTATGGTTTCTTTCCTTATCAAGTTGCTGTCTAAGTTGGCGTGATTCAGCATGTTGCTCTCTTTCCTGTTGGTATGGAGGATAGTACCCACCTCCTCCTGTTGGATATTGAAGATAGCTCCAAGAAGGGCTACTGGATGCAAAGGGTCGTTGCCCTTGCCCGCTACTGAAGAAAGGTTGTTGCATTTGCCCACTGCCAAAGAATGGTGTTGGCATATTGCCCGTGTCTGCACCTTGACCAAGGCCAAACACACCTGAGACTATCATGCCCAACTTGCTTTGGCGTTGCTTCCCTGTTGGGTTGGTAAGGAAGGTATTCTGGGGCAGGTTGGAAAACACATTGGGGTCTCCTTGGGCTCGTGGGTATACATGTGGTAAGTTCAGGAATAGTTTAGCACGCCCTATAACGTATTCAGGGGTTCTTCAGTTGGTTTCTGGAAGCCATTAGGCCCTACCCCCGGGGGGTTCTGCCTCTTGCACTTCAGACTTCTACTGTTTATCTTCCCGAGGGGGGTGACCCCCTTTGGCACCTCTTCCATTTCAACTTCTTATTTTCCAGGTTGTGTTTCGCCCTTGTGAGCCATATTCCAGTGTCCAATAACCTGGTAATAAGCAGGAAAGGCTACATTGTCTTCATTACACACGTAGTATGCCCTGTTATCTTCGTTGTTGGGGCTCAGTTGTTTCTTGTTGAGACTCAAGTTGTCTCCTGACTTCTATGTAGTGTTGGTACAGCATTGTAGCCCCAGCATTGATACAACACCTTAACCACTCACTATGTGAGGGTTTGCTTATCAACCCAAAGTCGGAGGCTAACTCCGTATGTTGCCTTAACTTCTCGGCCTCTTTAGGCATTAGCCGTACGCTGTATATGGTTTCCTGCCTATTGTCCATAGTGTTTACAAATGTATACCTCGCACGAAGCTATTATCAAAGGTCATGTTTACAGTTGTATGCTCTTCGTGAAGCCGTTGTCAAGATTTATGTTTATACTAGGCGCACTCGAGAATGTAAAATTTATCCCTCATGAAGGATGATAGT
>JAGXOF010000005.1 GCA_023660035.1 Dehalococcoidia bacterium LH_S1 | reverse complement strand
GTGAAGGGGGGAGCAGCAATCCCTGACTCTGGCTGTATTCCTTGAATATCTTCATAACGGTCCACCTATCTTTGGCTCTGCCAGGTTCATTGGAACTAAAGGCAGCGACAAAAAGCTCTCTGGTTAAGCCCTCTTTCCTCCAGAGTTCGGTATCTGAAAGCCCAAATGCAGCTCCTGCTAACCCGAGCATAGTGGTGGGAGGAGGTAACAATAAAGTCCGCTGATAGTTATGGTCAAGCGGTCGCCTGAAGGAAACAAGAGGAGCAGAAACCTTGACTACGAGGACTTCCATATCGTTTTTGTATCCTCTTTTGCTTTTTGGATTGTCTTGTCCACAGTGAGAATTTCTCCATATTCTCCGAGTTTTTTCCTAATGTCAGCTTCATTTTCAAAGAAGCTAGGCTCCAGACCGAACAGGATTTTCTTTTGGTGAGCAGAGAATTTCTCCAGCTCATTGACCAAGAGATCTAGGTCAAGGAGATAGCCCCCATCTTCATAGTGGACGGAGAGAGCTTCGAGGAAGACA
This sequence comes from Dehalococcoidia bacterium LH_S1, assembly GCA_023660035.1. Taxonomy (GTDB): domain Bacteria; phylum Chloroflexota; class Dehalococcoidia; order SZUA-161; family SpSt-899; genus JAGXOF01. The sequence goes on along the minus strand of JAGXOF010000005.1, from coordinate 29,064 downwards.
GGGTGTTTGACGGTGAGATGAGCATAGGCAAGGAACCGCGGGGATAAATCAGCTAGCATTCTGGCTGTGCGCCCACCACCCCAGAGGAATTCCAAGGCATCAAGAAGGATCTCAAGACGTTTCTGTCTCTCGTCTCTGCCTAGAACCGCTCTGAATCCCTTGAATGGATATTGCTCCTCCTCAACCTCGGTTGAACTACCCTTAAGTTCTTCTCTCTTTGTCCTCTCAGATTGTTCCTCTTCCTTTTCCCTATCCGTTGCTTTTGGCTTCTTACTGGAGGGGATCAATTCATATCGACTTTTGTACAGTCCTAGTCTATCTAGCTCAATCAAGATGCTATTGCGGAATAGATTTTGGTAGATCTCGGTTTCAAACATGTTCCCGCCTTGCTGGAGACCCTGGCCGAACTTCTCGAAGGAACGGGTGCCTAGGTCTCTGTCCCCCTTGTAGCGGAATAGTCCCACAGCAGCGGGGACCCGAACAGGGGATGTTCGGCGACGCATTCCCGATGGGTCCAAATAGCCGAAGAGGTCTTCGTCAGCGAATTTCCAGGGCTGGACAGGGGGAATGACTTCTTGCTTATCTACTCTTGCGAAGGGCTCAGACAATTCATATCCCAGATCCTCCAACCGGTCGCGAAGCATCCTCCGGACAGCCTGCCCTGAGATATAAGGGATGGTGCTTCCATCAGGCAAGGTCACTTTCTTGGTGACCATGATGTTGCCCTCCGTGTGAGAAGCATTGACATCCCCTACCGATACCTTCGTGAGATACCCTATGGATATAGCCTTTGAGTTAAGCTGGCTCATTAGTTGCCTCCTTTCTGGGTTTTTGTTCGCTCCGTAGGTATGCGTTCATGGCATAGATTGATAGAAGGGTCTTCACTCTTACCCAAGGGTTGTTCATGATCCTTTCTGCTTTCTCCATAATCAAGAGATCTTCAGGAATAGTCATTCCCAGTCGAAACTGCATATCGTTCAATACGCGGTAGAATTCCTCCGGGTTCTTTGCATTGCGAAGGGAATAAAGCAATCCCATCTCCCTATTTTCTTGGGCTTTGCGCCCAAGGCTGTGCCCAAAATCCTTCAGGACATCGAGCAGTTGTTGTTCCATCTCTAAAACCTCCTTTGTATACTTTTCAAGTATATCTTCCGTGCCCCAGGCGAGCGGTCCAGGCTTTTCCTGTTTTGCCCTAACCTCATAGAGAAACTGCTCGGCAAAGGGTAAAGGGTCTCCAAACTCCAGCACGGCCCAGGCTATTTTATCCCGCCAAAGCGTATTGTCTCGATTCCCCTCTCTTTTATAGAACTGTCTGAATATCTCTTTTAGACCATTTTCCGGGTTATCCCTCCCCAATGTAGTGATCCAGGATTTGTATAACATGTAGAAGTCCCTCAACCTTGAGAACTCCTCCAAGGAGTGCATGTCGAAAGATTGCCCACGTATTCCCGTAATTGTGTACATGGATAAAGGCAATGCAAGTGAAGTTTCAGAAGCTCCCAGCAAATTTGCAAGGTAATCCCTCGCTTCCTGGGGTAGCCCGTCCGATTTGCGTATATAAGAGAACAATTCCAAGAGTAAGCCAAGGGTTATCTCGTGAACATAAGGTCCGAAGAAAGCCACGGGGACATTCCCGCCTTTCTGCTGAGTGAGAGAAAGGGGATCGAAAACTTCCTGCCGCAGCCTCAGCATCTCTCGGAGGTCAGTGTGAAAGATAAATATATGCATGGCATTCGTGGCCTGTGAGCTCCACAGCAAACCATGGTAACCAGCGAGTCCACTCACGGCGCATCGTGGGCATAGCTTCATACCTCGTTTCAAGTCAGAATAGAAATTGGCAAACTTGCCGGGATCCACAACAAAGGGAAACATCCACTGTTTTGCGTCTTCAAGATAATTCTGATCACCACAAATATCGCAGTGCCCCCTTTTCCCAAAAGACATCTTGAGTTCGAAGGTGGGGGCACCCTTAAAATATGTATTCCCATCAGAACACTTTATCTTTTGAGGTTTCCCCGCGACTTTTATAAAAAGATTTGCCGGATATTTCCAGTTGCTCTTCTCATACTCCTTGACCTGACCAGTTTCCTGATCCCAGTATTCCCCTTTGTTCCCTGTTTTTTGGATCAGCTTCGTATGGAGGCAGTTCCTAATTTCATCAAGTTCAAAAATACCCTCTCCCATTAGATCTGCCAGCACCACAAGACCATTATCGATCCAGAAGTTACCCGTGGGTTTATCAAGGTTAATCTCTACCCTTGTTCCCATGCCTTATTACCTCCGTTGTACTTTCTCCTGACCCCTGACAACCGATCCCCGCGAACTATCACCACCTCTCATGTTAAGCCCGCATAATCTTGTTTAGCGGCTGTTACCACTCACTATGACACGATACTCTATGGTCTTCAAGCTGTGGTTGTTCATTGCTCGAACTCCTTGATTTTGCATATCCTAAAAAGATATTTCTCAACCTTGCTTTATTGGCTGCTTTTCCCACTCAACTACCTCCACCATCCCGAACCCCTGAGAGTTCTTGGAGCCCAAACCGGCATCGTAGGCCAACAAAAAGAAGGGCTCCGGGAGATCAAGTTCATAGATTCCTGCCCAGGCTTTGATCACCGTATCTCGATATTTGATGATCTTCAGGTCGCGATTGCTCACACGAACGGGTCGAACGCTGGCCTTGCCATTATCGAGGTTCCCCAGTTGCCTTTCGCTCCAGCCTATCGCCCGCGCCTTCCGCCGCAAATTCTCCAGAATCTGCTCTTCCCAATCCCGCTCGGATGGGGCATAATAGTAGGTTTTCTTGCGCCCATCGGCAGTGGTCAGCGTGCTGTATATAGTGATAGGCGAGAGCGTATGCACCCGTACTGGCTTGGCCATTTGAGGAAGCTTCTCCACCTCGATGCTCAGCACATCGCAAGCTTGCTCCCCTAAATGAACGACCTGCTCTCGTAGAAGATGCTCAGCCAATGACTGCAGGATTTGCTCGTGGATTGAACTGATGTGCAGCTTTACCGGACTGCTAAATCTTATGCTATCGCCCTCCCGACGAAAGCGGCCCATGATTCGGCTAAAGGTGAAGAATTTGAATGAGCGCTTCCCGGAAGATAAGCCTTCATTATGGATCCAGTCGGCCAGGGCACTGTCAAGATTGCCGTAGATCATCCCCTGGACTTCCCGATTGTAACCGAGGGGGAACTCAAGTTTGCCGTCTGCGGAGCCTAACTCGATAGCAATCCTCATATATACCTCCGCCTGCAATTACTGGCTTAAGCGGTACATTCTAAGATGCTGCTTGGGTGAAATACGAGAGGAATTTATGGGCAGAGTTTAACACGAGGATAGTCTAAATTCACGAGTTTGTCAAATAAGACTTTTTTCCAATACAAAATGGGCCTGAAAGAGTGAGGCTTCTCGTTTATGATTGAGCTATGCGGTTAATCATGAACGATAGCAATGTAAAAACAATCGAACAAATCCAGGAATTGCTGGAGGGTAATTCATATAGAGAGACAGATATGCTTCCTTTGAATCTAAAACCAGCGTACGTCCAAATTCTTTCGCCACTTTGCTTACTATAGTAAGTTGCATTAAGCTCCATAATATGGTATACTTAAGCCATTATGAAGGGGGACAAGATACAACTAAATGATCCTGAACTTGTAGAGGAATTGTTGAAAGGGGGTGGCAGTGCTCTGGACATTTTCACGGACTTCTTCTCGGAGGGATTGGGCATTGGAGTATATGCTATACAGGGATAAAAAACGAAGCTACAGAAGATGCATGGCTTCCTTGACTTCCCCAAGCGTCTCCCCGGCCATAATCCTAGCTCTCCTTGCCCCATCGTCGAGAACCTCTTTCACATATTCGGGGTTAGCAGCGATATCCGCCCGCTTCTCCCGAAAGGGCTGCAGTGTAGTATTGATAGCTTGAGCCAGCATCTTCTTGCATTCCACACAGCCAATCCTTGCCGAACGACACCGCTCCGCTATATCCGCCATGTTCTCGGGATCAAAGAAGCCATGAAGCTTGTAGATGTTGCATATCTCAGGACGTCCGGGGTCGCTGCGGTAGCGGCGCTGAGGGTCAGTGTACGCAGCCTTCAAGCGCTTCTCCGTCTCCTCAGGGGTTGCGGCCATATCCACCTGGTTATCCAGGCTCTTGCTCATCTTGTTAACCCCGTCCAGTCCCAGGACCAGGGGCGAAGAGGTCACCCTGGCCTGAGGTTCGGGGAAAACCGGACTGAACATATCCTTGAAGCGCCGCACGATCTCACGGGCCAGTTCCAGGTGGGGTAACTGGTCCTCCCCCACGGGGACAGCATCCGCTTTATAGAGCACAATGTCCGATGTCATGAGGACTGGGTAGCCCACCAGGCCATAATTCACATTCTGGGGCTGCATCCTCGCCTTCTCCTTAAATGTAGGGACGCGAAGGAGCCAGCCCAGCGGCGTTACCATGCTGAGCAATGTATGGAGTTCCATAACCTCCGGTACATGGGACTGAACAAATAGGACGCTTTTATCCGGGTCAAGTCCAGCAGCCAGCCAGTCGACTATCATCTCGTGAATATTGCCCTGCATATTGCTGACATCCTCCATTGTGGTCAGGGAATGGATATCAACAATGCAATAAATGCACTCGTACTCTTCCTGGAGCTTCACATAGTTCTGAATGGCTCCAAGATAGTTACCGATATGCTGTTTACCTGTTGGCCTGGCACCGGAAAATACGCGTCCTTTCATTTTCAGAGTCTCCCCTTTTTTCATAGTTTCTGTTTCAAGTTACCCCATCACATCCGTTCCGGGGCTTTCATCCCCATCACATGCAACGTTTTGGCCATTACAATGCGCGTAGCCTCGACAAGCTTGAGGCGCGCTGAAGTCAAAGCCGTATCACCGGAGATAACCCGGCATCGTTCGTAGAAATTGTGAAAAGTAGTCGCCAGGTCCTGCGCATAATAGGGCAGGTGCTGGGGCTCCAGGGTAGTTGCCACCATCTCCAAAATCTCCGGGAACAGGAGCAGCTTCTTTATCAGGGCCAGCTCAGCGTCCTCCGTGAGAAGCGAGACATCACCCTGAGTGTAATCGAATCCCCTCTCTCTGGCAAGCCGTAGAATACCAGCAATGCGGGCATGACCATACTGCACGTAATAGACCGGGTTGTCCATCGACTCCTTCTTGGCGAGCTCCAGATCGAAATCCATGTGGCTATCTGCAGAGCGGGAGAGGAAGAAAAATCGGCAAACATCGGTCACTACTTCATCCATAAGCTCACGCAATGTGATAATATCGCCCGCACGCTTGGATACCTTGAGCAATTCCTCGCCACGGCGCAGACTCACCATCTGGGATATTAATATCTGAAGCCTGTCCGGCGAGATCCCAAGCGCCCGGACGGCGGTTTTCATTCGCCAGACATGGCCCTGATGATCAGCCCCCCAGATATCAATCACCTTATCGAAACTACGTTCCAGAAACTTGTTGTAGTGATAGGCAATGTCAGCGGCGAAATACGTGGGCATGCCATCGGATCTGATTAGAACATTATCCTTGTCCTCGCCCAATTCAGTGGAGACAAACCACTGCGCTCCTTCCCTCCCGTCAACATACCCATTCTGCCGCATTAGCTCCATAATTTTGTTGAATACCCCTGACTCGTAGAGGCTCTGCTCACTAAACCACACCTCGAATTCCACCCCGAGTTGCTGCAGCTCCTCTTTGATCGAAGAAAGAACTTTCTCGAGTCCTATCTGTCCTATCTCTGCGATTGCTTCCTCATCAGGTAGCCCGACAAAAACCTCGTCCCTTTCATTGGCAATTTCGCGGGCAAGGTCAATCACGTAATCGCCGAAATAGCCATCCGAGGGCATTTCAGAAGGAAGCCCCAATACCTCTCGATATCGTGCATACAGGGAAGCATAGAAGTTCCGCATCTGGCTTCCTGCATTATTGACATAATATTCTCTCTCGACGCTATATCCCGACCTACTCAATACGTTTGCCAGAGTGCTACCGAGCACCGCTCCCCGACCATGCCCTACATGGAGAGGCCCTGTAGGGTTAACACTCACGAACTCCAGCTGTACCCTTGTGCCCTCGCCGAGGGAGGAATCACCATACGTATCGTCCCTCTTCAGAATCTCGTCCACCTGCTGAATCATCCAGTTTTTGCTCAGGGTAAAGTTGATAAATCCAGGCCGCACTACGGAAAAACTCTCCACTCCCTCGATATCCGGCAAGAACTTCGCAATGGAGTTGGCGATTTCCAGGGGATTCATCTTTGCAGCTCTGGCAAGTTTCAAAGCGATTGTCGCTGCATAGTCCCCATGATCGGGATTCTGGGGCCGTTCGATAAACACATCCGGCAAGGAAACCTTCGGTATGAGCCCTCCCTCCTGAGCCTGTACAGCGGACTGTTCTAAAACTTCAGCGATTCTTTTCCTGATCATAATTTCAACGCAGCTAGATCCATAACAGTGAGATAAACTCCTCAAACCTTATGAACACAACGCATCTATTGTAACATGTAAGCGGTCAGCCGTCAGCTCGCTGCCAGAGCCGGACCACTTCATCGGCCAGAGCCTGATGCTCCAGCTCCTCAAGCCGAGGATCGGACTCGACGATGCTTCCCGCCTCCTTTTGAGTAAGAGCCAGAAGCTCCATATCGGTAAGCTGAGCCATCTTCAGTTCCGGCAAGCCACTTTGCCGGGTTCCGAAGAACTCACCGGGCCCCCTGATCTTGAGGTCCTCCTCAGCCAGGCGGAATCCATTATGAGTGCTCTCCATGATCGACAACCGCTCCCTGGCAGCATCCGAAGGCTGGTCGGAGAGAAGTATGCAATAGCTCTGGTAACTGCTGCGCCACACCCTTTGACGCAGTTCCAAACGCTGCATGACCCCAAAACGATGCTGCTCATCCACCACCGCCAAGCCCAGTTCATGAATTAGAGCATGCGTGCCGATAAGGATATCGACACCTCCTGCTGCAGCACGACTATATATCTCCTTCTTATCCTTTTCAGCACTACTCCCCACGAGCAGTCCAACCCTGATAGGTCTCGGCAGGGCAGAGGAGCAAGAGCGGATCAGCTCTCCCTCAATCGTCTTCCCACTCCCCACATCGCCCTGGAGGAGACGACTCATTGGCCTCTCCCGTGCAAGGTCCTTTTGTATCTCTTCCAGCGTCCGCCTCTGTGCTTGCGCGAGCTCAAATGAAAGAGAAACTAAAAACCCCTCAACATATCCTGGATCAGAGTCCAGTTTGACCCCAACATTCGCCTCCTGGCGCTGGTGCTTCCTCATTAGCAATCCAACCTGCATCAAAAGGAGCTCATCAAATGCCAAACGGTGTCTGGCTGCATCCTTGGCAATCCCGTTATCAGGATAATGATCTTGTCATATCGCCTCAGCCAGGCCCCTAAGTCCTACTCGGTTCCTGACATCCTCAGGAAGGAAATCCTGCAAGTAAGGGAGCCCCTAATCAAGAGCCTGCCTAACTACGCCCCTCAGCTGCCGGGGATATACCCCTTCGGTAAGAGGATAAACAGGTATGAGTGCCCCCTCCAGGGAATTACCCTGATCAAGAACCCCAAATGAAGTTGGCTGAAAGACCTTGTTACCCTTCCAAATCTTTGTTCGCCCGATCATCGCTATTCGGGAGTTGGGGACAAGCTTACGCTCCAGATATGGCTGATTGAACCAGATCACCTGCATCATGCCCGTATCATCGCCAACCAAAGCCTCGGTGACCCACATTCCACAACTCGACTTCTTGGACGAAGCACCCCACACCTGGGCAAGAACAGTTTGTTCGGTTTCGGGGGCCAGTTCTGAAATGCTGACACTGGAACTGTAGTCTATGTGGCGACGGGGAAAGAAATAAAGCAGATCCCTGACCGTGGCAAGCCCCAGACTGCGAAGCTTTGGGGCTAATTTAGAGTTAACGCCTTTTACCGCGGTGATAGGGGAATCAAGAGAAACCGGCTTTTGCTGGGAAGGTTTTCGTTGCTGAGTGCGCCTTGTCCTCATATCCCGTCGACTGCTCCTGTTCCAGGACCTTTCTTAGCTGCTCAGCAGGTGAAATTGATTTCATTCCACAGAGATAAGGTAATCGTAGTGTGGCTGGCCTCCGAAAACCACTTCGATCTCGAGGTCGGGGTATTGATCACGTACAGGCTCCAATAATCTCTCAACATCAGCCTGATCGACATTACTTCCATAGTAAACAGTCATTATCTCGCTGCTACCTGCCCCCATCCTGTCCAGAAGTTCCTTAAACGCCTCTTCCATAGTATATGCGGCCACTGCCAGTTCCTCATTTACAAATCCAACGATTTGCCCCTTTCGCACTCCCAAACTCTTGTATCGCATGGAGCGGACAGCGGTTGCGATCTTTCCCGTGCGAACCGAGGAAAGGTTGCTAGCCATCGCTTGAACATTGGCCTCCAGATCGGCTTCATAATTAAACGCCAACAACGCTGTGACTCCCTGAGGCATAGTCCGGCTGGGAACCACTGCCACTTCTTTCCAGGTCAGATCGTTTACCTGCGATGCTGCAGGGAAAATATCGGGATTATTAGGCAGGATAACCACCTGATCTGTAGGCATAGACTCAACCGCCTGAAGCAAATCCTGAACACTGGGATTCATGGTTTCACTACCGGAGACAACATGCGTAGCTCCGATGCTGTTGAATACGTCGACAAACCCTTCTCCCGACGCTACCACCACAGTAGAGACATTCCCTATATCCGCCGAAGAAGGCCGCGCACCGTGAGCCGCCACAAAATCCCGGTGTTGATCCTCCATATTATCGATCTTGATCTGCCTCAACGTGCCCAACGATATCCCATAACTCAAGACAGAACCAGGATCAAAGACGTGAACATGGACCCGCACCGTCTTTTCATCCCCAACCACCACAACAGAATCCCCCATCTCGCTGAGCCGCCGGCGTATTTCATTCACATCCAGTCCATACCCATAGACCATGAAATTCGTACAGTACCCGTAGTGGGGTTCCCCGCTTAATGCATGGTTATCCACTGTCGCAGGCTGGATTTCTGCCATAAACTCATGGTCCTCCAATTCATCACCCCGGAGATACAGCAATATCCCTTCCAAGATAAAGCACAACCCTTGCCCTCCCGCATCCACCACACCCGATTCCTTTAATACCGGCAAGAGGTCCGGAGTCCTGGACACCGAGCCTTTAGCTTCCCTTACCACAACCTCCATAAGAGAGGGTAAATCATATGCACCATCGTTCGATAATGCGGATTTTGCCGCTTCGGAAGCATCCCTCATCACTGTAAGTATCGTTCCTTCCTCGGGATGGCTCAACGCCTTATAGGCCGAGAGCGATGCATGATCTAAAGCATTTACCATCTCCGCTACAGTAAATGAATCTCTCCCCTCAATCGCCTGCGCTAGGCCGCGCAGCATCTGTGAGAGTATCACCCCGCCGTTACCACGGGCGCCAATCAGCGCTCCCTGCGCCATAGCCTGAGCAACGGCAGATGCATCGTTATCGGGGCAGGTATTGGCCTCGGTGATAGCTGATTGCATGGTCAGCAACATGTTGGTGCCGGTATCACCATCAGGGACAGGGAACACATTTAGTGCATTCACAGAGGTAGCATGTTTATCAAGAAGCCTAGTCCCTGTGCGGGACATTTCCCGAAGCTGCTTACCAGTATAGGCATCTTTCTGCATCATTACAACGGAAACCCCTGTTTACTACGGTACCACAATTATGGTATCCTTGTTGAGTGGAGTATAGATGGAAGCAATATCAAAGTCAAAGGAAAAGCCATGAAATGTAGTATTTGTGGAAAGAGCGTAACTTTTGGGCATAATGTAAGCCATTCCAATCGACACACAAAGCGACAGTTTAAACCTAATATACAAAAAGCAAGCATCGTAGTCAATGGCAAGAAGAAGCGGGTCAATATCTGCACTCGGTGTCTGCGGAGTTGGCATAAGGTTACCGCTTAAATATTGCTCTCTATAATAAGGCGCATTCGTCTAGGGGTTTAGGACACCGCCCTCTCAAGGCGGAGATCGGGGGTTCGAATCCCCCATGCGCTACCATTTGGTATTTTATTCTCTTTATACATGCCAGCTTCGTAACCAAAGGCTTTGAAGGAGTAAGTATGACCTATTTCGTCAGGGCCTCTGATATACTCTTCGCCACCACAATAGCCACTGTACTCGAAGGTATCACCCTGGTAGGCGTCAGTTCCGGGTCTACCCTCGTCAATTTCCCCGTACCAGCCGATAACCTTCGTGTCACCGTCCCAAAGCTCCAGGTCCACGTCAGCAGTACCATTCATCGTTATCTCAAGCCCGATTGTCTCCTGCCTCCCGAAGATCACGCGTATATGGACATCAGTGATCTCGACAATGGGAAGCAGCCCAGGCTTCGACCGGTCAAATGCTGCTGCATGTACTTCGTATTAGGCATGTGCAACTATGCTCAATAGTTCTGTTCGCTCAGCAGGCTTGTTTCTTGGGGGTCTCTCATTACCTCTCAATCTCTTTGCAGGAGAGGGGGTATCGAGCTTGCCGCGATGGTAGTTGCCGTTTTCATGTGGTTTGGGACGGAATGCTTGTACGGGGAGCTATACCACTTATATTTGCTACCCTGCTGGCCACACGTGAGCTTGAGGATGTATATGTGGCTACTGCTATGGGGGTATTCATTTGCATCGGCTATGTGGGATCGTTTATCTCTCCTATCATCGGTGATGCTTTGGTGGAGTGGCATGGTCCAATCAGTGCTCTTTTATTGTTGGCTTTCTGCCTCGTGCATTCCCTGAGTCGAGTCCTCGTTTATCTGTTGGCCTATCGCATATTCGTATGATATATTCTAATAGAATTAGGAACTATTGGAGACCGCCTCTGCAGGGATTGAATAATACGTGATACTCGTATGGGTTAAGTTCATAGTCTGCGCCGCGATAGTAGTGGTCGCCGGAATCAAGCTTTCCAAGTATGGCGATGCCATTGCCGAGAAGACGAGTCTGGCGGGGGCCTGGGTAGGACTTTTGCTTTTGGCGGGCATTACCTCTATGCCCGAGCTAATTACAGGAGTCAGCTCAGTAGCATTCGTTGGTCTCCCCGACCAGGCTATTGGCGTTGTGTTGGGAAGTAATCTGTTTAACCTTTTGATTATCGCGGTTCTGGACATTCTGCATAGGCCTGGCCCTCTGCTGGCAGCAGCAAGTCGTAACCATCTCCTGTCGGCAGCGCTATGTGCATTTATTATAGTTATTGCAGGCGCGGGGATTTTCGTAGGAAGTGAAGTCTCCGATATACGGATAGGCTGGTTTGGTGCATTCAGTTTATTCCTTATTGTTTCTTACCTTGTCAGCTTAAGATTGATATTCCGCTATGGGCAAGGTGTGGCTGTGGCTTTGCCGGCGGATGTGGCGAATGAAAAATACTCTAATGTCTCTCTCAATAAGACATATCGGAATTTTGCTATAGGGGCACTCTGGATCATTGGGGCAGGGATATGGCTCTCGTATATTGGAGATGAGATCGCAGTGGTTACCGGATGGGGATCTGGCTTTGTGGGGAGCTTCTTTTTGGCTATTATTAGCTCCTTGCCGGAACTGACTGTTTGCACTGCCGCGCTTAGATTGGGAGCGGAGGACATGGCTCTAGCTAACATACTGGGGAGCAATATGTTTAATACAGGGGTAATTATAGCTGCCTCTGACCTTTTCTACTGGGATGGTTCAATTCTCGCGTCAGCCTCGCTGAGTCTGGCCCTTGTGGCGATGATAATAGTGGGAATGACAGGTTTCCTGATGCTCGGAGTTATACTTCCGCAAAAAGGGAAGACATTTAGAGGCATAAGCTGGGAAGCCCTTGTTATGATAGGTCTCTATTTCACTGGAGCATATATCCTTTATTGAGGAGGTAGATAATGGAATATCTTTGGGCCCCCTGGCGAAGGCAGTATATTTCGGGGGAGAAGGAAGAAGGGTGCATATTTTGCAAGAAATCGGCTGAGGACAGAGACAAGGAGAACTATATTCTCTACAGAGGGAAGAAAAACCTTATAATGCTTAATGCATATCCATATAACCCTGGTCACTTGATGGTAGCTCCGTACCGACACGTTGGCAGTGTGGAGTTGCTCGAAGATGATGAGTTGGCTGAGCACTCACGCTTGGTGAGCCGCTGTGTTGCTGTACTGAGAAAGGTAATGGGCCCCGACGGATTAAATGCCGGCATGAATTTGGGTAAGGTAGCAGGTGCGGGTATTGATGACCATGTTCATAGTCATGTGGTGCCTCGGTGGGGAGGAGATACGAACTTCATGCCCGTGATAGGTGATACAAGGGTGCTTCCCGAGGCTCTCGACCAGACCTATGATAAGCTGGTAGGAGAGTTCTCTTAACTCTCTTTTAGACAATTAAGTCCATTCGCCCTCGAATACTGCCTCAGCAGGACCGCTCAGCCAGACTTCCTCTTTCCCGTCCCATTCCACTGACAATGTGCCGCCAGGTAACTCTACCTCTGCCCTGTCGCTGACAATTTCATGAAGTCGGGCGGCAACGGCGATTGCACATGCGCCAGTACCACATGACATAGTCTCGCCCGCTCCCCTTTCCCACACTCTAGCCTTTAGCTTGCCTTTTCCCACCATGTTAACGACCTCGAAGTTAGTCCTGTTGGGGAAAGTGGGATGGGCTTCAATTTGAGGACCGATGCTGGACAGAGGAAAGCTATCCACCGGTTTCTCTATGAAAGTGACGGCGTGAGGATTCCCCATCGACACGAAACTGGCCTTTATTTCGCTGTCATTCAACTCTATCAGATAATCGAGAATGGGATATGTGTCATCCTTGACTTCCACGGGTATTTCCTGCGGAGCAAGCAGTGGACTGCCCATTGCCACCCGTACGACTCCGGTGTTGTATTGTGCATCCCTTATGCCAGCCATTGTCTCAACCTTTAAGTCCTTCTCGCCAGTGAGCCCTCTATCCACTAAATATCGAACAAAACAGCGCAGCCCGTTGCCACAGGCTTCAGCCTCCGAGCCGTCGGGATTGAACATGCGCATGCGGAAGTGAGCACTGTCCGAGGGCAGAACAAGTATGAGTCCGTCCGCCCCGACCCCGAAGCGGCGTTTGCACATGGCACTGACCAGAGCCGGCCAGTCCTGCTCCATGTTATGAGCGTCTGCGACTATGAAGTCGTTTCCGGCAGCTTGCATCTTCGTAAATTTCATTCTGTGTGAATTATAGGGGAATTGGAATCACGCTACAAGTGGGTGAGCGGAATCAAGCTGGTGAGCGTCTATACAATTGGAAAAGAACGTAGCGCGAGGCAAAGCCTCGCCCCGCGATCTTCTACCCCTTAAGTTGGGTTACCAACTCCAATACTTTTCCCTCAACCCCTTCATTTATGTCAAACCAGTGTATCCGCTTGTCATCCAACCGGAACCAGGCGTATTGATGGCGGGCAAAACGGTGTGTCTCGAACTTTATGCGCTGAACCGCCGCGGACAGGTCCATTTCATCATTGAGGAACTGAGTAATCTCTCGATACCCTACGCTGGACATGGAAGGGAGATCTGGAGGATATCCCCTGTCGATCAGGCCCTTCACCTCTTCGATCAGCCCCTGCTCGATCATTGAATCCACCCGGGAATCAATACGGCGATAGAGTTCCTCTCTTTGTGCGGTCAACCCGATAATCGATGTGCTAAATGCTGGCGGGTTCTTGGTGCGAAATTGGGAGAAAGGCTTGCCGGTGGCGTGGCAAACCTCCAACGCTCTGATGACACGGCGCACATTCCGAGGATCGATTTGTTCAGCTGCCGAGGGGTCCATTGCCTGCAGTTCCTGATAAAGGCCGTCGATATCTCCATTTTTCGCTCTCTCTTCAAGCTCCTGCCTCATCCAGGTGTTTGGCGGAATCTTTGGAATATTCCATCCCTCTAAGATTGCCCAGACGTAAAGTCCGGTCCCTCCTACAAGGAAAGGCAATCTGTCCCGTTGATGAATATCGTTTATCGATTTATAGACCATGTCCTGATACATGGCTACGTTAAAGGATTCATCTGGGTTGATTATGTCAACTAGGTGATGGGGAACGATGCTTTGCTCCTGGGGAGTTGGCTTGGCGGTGCCAATGTCCATGTAGCGGTAGACCTGGCGGCTGTCAGCGCTGACGATTTCCCCGCCGTATCTGTGGGCGAGCTCTACTGCCAGAGAGCTCTTACCCACAGCAGTTGGGCCCACAATCGCAACGAGTGAATTCACTTTTTATCCTTAATGAAGGATACTCTGCTCTACCATGCTCACGAATTCATCGGGTTTTAGACTTGCTCCGCCAACCAGCGCTCCATCGATCTCAGGCTGTGCCATAAAGGCGGGGATGTTTTTAGCATTGGTACTTCCGCCATACTGGATTCGCAGGCTCTCTGCTACCGGGCCAAAGGTCTGCGACGCAACTGTCCTTATCAGCCCAATAGTCCTATCGGCCTCCTCCTCGGTTGCTGCCTTTCCGGTGCCAATAGCCCAGATGGGCTCATAGGCCATGATGAGGTTCTCTATTGATTCCAGCCCTTCCAACGCTGCTCTGACCTGACGGGTGATAACCTGTTCCGTTTTCCCTGCTTCTTTTTGGTCGAGTGTTTCGCCGACACAGACGATTGGCTTGAGTCCGGTTTTGAGGGCTGCCTTTATTTTCTTGTTGACCATTTCGTCCGATTCGCCTAAGTAGGTTCTTCTTTCCGAGTGTCCCAAAATCACATACTGGCACAGGTCGGCAAGCATCAGTGGAGAGACCTCGCCGGTATATGCGCCCTTCTCCTCGAAATACATATTCTGCGCACCGAGGCCAATTGACGAGCCTTTGAGGATTTCCTTTATCGGGGACAGCGATACAAATGGAGGACAAATCACCTGTTCCACCCCCTGTGTCCCTTCAAGCCTGTCCTTCATTGCCTTTACCAGCTCTATTGCCTCGCTAACGCTTGTGTTCATCTTCCAGTTTCCAGCGATTATCGGTGTACGCATGTTTTACCTCCTGCGTCGGCATAGCCGGTACTAAACAATTTTTCAGCCAACAGCTTTCAGAGGGGTTGTGTGTTAACTGATTTCTGAATACTGGCAGCTGACAGCTATTGCAAAAAGAGATTTATTGTCTCTGAATGTACTGCATGAAACCCTTGACGGCGTTGGTGAGGAAATATCGTTCCCGCTGATATTCCTCGGATGGGAGTGCGTCGATGTTTGCCAGCTTCCTATCTTGAAAGATAATCTCGGACAGTATCTCCTCCGGGGATAGGTTTCTTGTAAGCCCTTTCGACACCGTGTCAAGCCACAGCTCAAGCATTCTCCTGTATTGAGTGAGCCGTTTCGTGGCATCTGCCTGAGGGCCGAAATGGGCATAGTATATAGTGTCAGGGCCACGTTTCAGTAATTCATCGATGGAAGATAGCTCGTGGTCCAGCCTGAGAGGAGGAGGTGTAGCCGGCCTCAGCAGGTCGATCTTGGGAACATAGATTCCCCCTGCATCACCAGCAAAAAGCATCCCCGTATTTCTCTCCAGAAAACTCATATGGTGTGAGGCGTGACCCGGGGTATATATCACTTCCAGTTCGAAGTCGTTTCCCAGTCTGATCATGGTTCCCTCCTCGGCGGGAAATATCAGTTCCTCTGGTACACTCTGTGGTTTGCCCTGCATTTCGGCGAGTTCTCCCGTGGTTTGCAAACTACTCTGCCACAGCTTTTCGGGGGCTGCCAGGTGAGGTGCCCCTTTGGGATGAATTATGACTTTTGCATTTGGTAAATGGTCCAAAAGGTCACCAGTGGCCCCTGCATGGTCGATATGGACGTGGGTAAGCAGGATGTAGCTCACGCTGTTTCGGTCCACTTCCAGAGTCTTTAACCCTTCAATCAGGTTTTCTGCACCAGACTGAGGCCCTACGTCTATGATTGCTTTATATTCCTTGCCCAGCACGTATATGCTAACGAACTCTTGCCATCCTGTTACCGGGGGCTCGGTATCGATTATGCCGAGAGAAGGGGAAAGCCGCTGAGTGTGCATTGTCAGGCTCCAAACCTATTAAGTTTCAGGGCATTGGCCATGGCGAGGGGCATAATATCGGTGCTTGATATCGTGCTTAGTCCTCCCGCCGCACAGGCTTTTTCCGAAAACTCTTTCACCTCATCGACTCGACAATACCTGGAGCGAATGAGCGCAGGGACCGGATGCCAACTATGTCCTTTCAATACGGCGGGTGTAGAGTGATCAGCTGAGACGACCAGCACATCTGGGATCAGTTCCATAAGCTGCGGTAAGAGTTGATCAGCATCTGCTATTACCCGTACCTTCCGCTGGAAATCCCCGTCCTCTCCTGAAGAGTCCGTCTGTTTGATGTGGACGTAGAAGAAGTCGTGGTTATCCCAGTGAGAGCTCAGGGTGCTGAGCTCGTCAGCGAAGGTTGCCCCTGTAGCAAGCACTTCCATGCCTACCAACTTTGCAAGCCCTCGATACATGGGATATGTGGCGATAGCAGCCGGATTTAACTTGAATGTATCACTCATTTGGGGAAGGTTTGGGTGTTGGGATATCCCCCGGAAAAGAACCATATTAGCTGGCACTGAATCTGTGAGAAGGGATTTCGCTTTGGTAGTGAACTCGTTAATTATCTCGGCTGTTCTCTCCGCGTCACCTGAACGCGGCACCGCTTTCTTTGGCATGAGCCCTGCCTGTTGGGGGTCGGTATCCTCTACATTCCCGCTAAGTTCCGAGCCTCTGAATACTACGGCAAAGCGGTGTTCTCTCACCGGGAGAACGAATATCTCCACGCCTTCTATGGTGATTTGGCGGAGTCTCTTGCAGAGTTCCGCGCTTTTCTCGCTGGCGATACGCCCGGCACGGCGGTCGGTGATAACTCCGTTTTCATCGACGGTGCAGAAGTTGCAGCGTGCAGCAACGTCACCTTCTGCCAGTTCGAAATCGATGCCCAGAGCCTCGAGCACGCCCCGTCCCACGATGTACTGTGTCAGGTCATAGCCAAAAAGCGAGAGATGCCCGGGAGCGCTGCCTGGGGTGATCCCCGGACTTACGGGATTTGCGAGTCCGCACACACCTTCAGCTGCTAGCCGGTCGAGGTTGGGAGTGCTGGCGGTTTCAAGTTCCGTCTTGCCTGTTTCAGGGTCTGGCAGGCCGCCAAGGCCGTCGAACACTAGCATGACTATCTTGGAGGGTGTTTTGACTGAGAGTTGTTTAAGGATTTCTAGGTTAATCATTGATTTATTGCCGAAGGTATTTTATCTTGAATGGCTCGTTTATTCAAACTCTACTTATCCAGTAGCACCTCAACCCCGGGCAATGTCTTGCCCTCGAGGAACCTGAGTGAAGCTCCGCCGCCTGTCGAGATGTGAGATATGTGATCCGTGAGACCTAACTCGACTATGGCTTCAGCGGTGTCTCCTCCACCAATGATAGTCATAGCATCAAGCTTCGCTATGGAGGATGCCAGGGATTTGGTACCCTCGGCGAACGTAGGGAATTCAAATACACCCATTGTACCGTTCCAGACAACGGTTTTACACTTGTTGAGTTCCTCATTGAACCTGGCAGCGGTCTCGGGACCGATGTCCAGAATCATCCAGTCGTCAGGCACATCGGTGATAGGGACGGTTTTATGTTCGGATTCGCGGGTGAATTCTTTGGCGACCACTGCATCGGTTGGCAGGAGGAGCTGAACGCCGTTTTTGGATGCTTTATCCAGTATCACGCGTGCGGATCCTAAGTGGTCAAGTTCGACCTTTGAGCTGCCGGTATTATAGCCTTGAGCCTTGAGGAATGTGTTGGCCATGCCGCCACCAATTATGAGAAAATCCACTTCTTTCATGATGTTTTCCAAGAGGACGATCTTATCGCTGACTTTTGCGCCACCGACGACCATAGCAAACGGACGCTCCGGATTTGCCAGGGCTTTGCCCAGGAAGCCCAGTTCTTTCTCCATTAACATCCCTGCAACCGCTGGCAGATGCTGGGTAACGCCCACGGTTGAGGCGTGGGCCCTGTGAGCAGCTCCAAAGGCATCATCAACATAAACATCAGCTAATTGAGCCAGGGATTTGGAGAATTGAGGGTCGTTTTCCTCCTCCTCCGGGTAGAAGCGCAGGTTTTCCAGGAGGAGCACGTCTCCCTCCTCCATTTCCTTGACGGCTTTCTCAGCTTCATTGCCGACACAGTCACGTGTACGTCGCACTGGCCTTCCGAGAAGTTGGGAGAGGCGCTCACCAACCGGGCCAAGCCTCAATTCCTCCGTGACCCTTCCCTCGGGCCGTCCTAGATGAGAAGCCAGGATTGTCCTGGCTCCTTGATTGACTAGATGCTCGATTGTGGGAAGGGTTGCTCGTATGCGGCTGTCATCGGTAATTTCCCCTGTTGACTTGTCCAGAGGAATGTTGAAATCGACACGGACAAGGACCCTCTTGTCTTTGGTTTGGATATCTCTTACTGTTTCCTTATCCAAGTTTTGACCTCCAGGATTATTGAGCAGTATAGAGATTATTCCCCCGTGCTTAGAACATACCGAAAAGCTTGCGTTCTGTCAATTGGGTCCCTTTCAGAAATTGTGCTAGCCGCCATCTTCGAGGGAGCAAATCTTGTCCAGTCAAGGGATGGGGCTTGCCTCATGGCTTGCTCCTTGGTATACTCTTGCGTGAACAGAGCGTAATAATGGATGACTTCACTTTGAGGTATCTAGTGCTTATATTTGGCGGTGCTTTAGGGGTTTAGCAGATTGCGGCAGCTTGTGGGAGACTGAGAGGGCTCTATTTCTTCAATAACACATTCATTACATATCTCGTCGGTTTCACGATTCTTGGGGGAACCTATGGCTGGTTTTTTAGCCAAACGAACCTCAACATGCCTCACGCAGGGGTAGAGGGTGCGCAGCAACTGGGATACTTTCTTCTAGGGTCATTGCTTGCTCTGCTGGCTACCTTTCTATTTTCCTCTCTTAATCCCCGTATGGGCAGGTCATGTAAGGGTGTTACACTCGGAGAAGGAATTGAGGACTTGAAAGCGAGCACTGTCTTTCAGGCATTTGTGCAACGACTCTCCAAACGGGGGGGGCACAGGAAATAATGGTTTCTCCCGGTGTGCAGCTGTCCATGTGGATTACAGGCTTGGCGGGAAATTCTGCTGTATTTGATAAGCTCATGAGTTTGTTGGCGAGTAATTTCTTCGTGCCGGTCACTATGAGCATGGTTCTACTGTTTCTGTGGTTTGGCCCCAGGGATACTTTTTCGCGGAGTAAGAATCAGTGGGGGGGGCTATGTGTGCATCAGCTTCCCTGGGGTTTGCCAATCTGGCTGTGTGGCTTCTCAATCATGTAGTGAGGTTCGATCCTTGGCCTCGGCCATTTGAGGTGCATGAATCGGCCTTTAAAGGGATCATTTACTGAAGACCTTTACTCGGCGGTTGGGTTCTTCACCTGTGCTCTCGGAAGTCAAGGCATGCCTCACGATAAGCTCATGCTGTAAGCGGCGGATGAACGAATTCGTCGGACTTAGCTCTAGAGGATCGCTTCCTTGCTTAACTGCGTTGATAGCCTCTTGAGCTTCCTTCAGAGCTGTAGTTACCACATCGGGAGCCGATCGCGTGTCATAGATGTCGGTCAGGCTTTTCTCCACTTGTGAGGGCGTATTGCTCCTCAAGACATAGACGGGTATCTTCTTTGCCTCAGCGATGTTGAGGAGCTGGAGATTCTTCCTGTAATGGTTCTTGCTGATCATCAGGAGATCAGCGGATTCCATATTATCAACTATTTTCATGGGGAGTTGCAGTTTTTCAGCCACTTTTCCCAGTCGGTTACGGTCAATGCCGAAAGGGAAAATCCTTTTTGTGGTTAGTGTTTTGGCAGGTTCTGGTTCAGGCTCTGCTTGCACTACCAGCGAGGAAGCTTTCCTTTTAGTTTGAATTTTACCTTCCTTACCAAACCAGCGTTCCTCCGTTTCAGTTTTCTGGCCACGGAGTATGGTATCGACTGTCTTGGATACATCAGGGTGGATGGCGACCCTGTCCCAGCTTTGTATTTCCGCAACTATGTCAAAAGTAGGTGGTGCTTTCCTTTCCAGGATGGATTTTTTCGTGCGCCGCCGGTGCGCCTCTTCGTCGCCCAGTGTAACTGATTGAATACCGCCTACAAGATCGGCGAGAGTCGGGTTCATAATCAAGTTTTCCAGTGTAGTACCATGTGCTGTTCCTACCAGCTGCACTCCGCGTTCGGCGATGGTACGGGCAGCCTGAGTCTCAAGTTCGGCACCGATTTCGTCGATTACGATTACCTCTGGCATGTGGTTTTCCACTGCCTCGATCATTACTGCATGCTGCATTGAGGGCTCGGGGACCTGCATTCTTCGTGCGCGACCAATGGCTGGGTGTGGGATATCGCCATCTCCGGCGATCTCATTCGAGGTATCGACGATAACCACTCGCTTATTCAGGTCATCAGCGAGCACGCGGGCCGTTTCGCGCAGCATCGTGGTCTTGCCAACTCCTGGCCGTCCCAGAAGCATAATACTTTGTCCTGACTCCACCAAGTCCTGGATTAGGTCTATTGTGCCAAACACAGCCCGTCCCACACGGCATGAAAGACCTATAATGCGCCCGGTTCGGTTCCTGATGGCCGAAATGCGGTGTAGAGTTCTCTCGATACCGGCGCGGTTGTCTCCGCTGAAATTGCCGAGATGGGACACGACATGGTCGATGTCTTCCATGGTGACTTCCGAAGAAGTGAGAATCTCCTGTCCCTCGGAGTAACGGGCCTCTGGTTGCCGGCCCAGATCGAGCACAACTTCTAGCAATGAATGACGGTTTTCCTTATTCCATAGAGGCTGAGCGATGTGTGGTGGCAAAACATTGAGAAGTATGTCGAGGTCGTCGGTAACTATTTTTTGCATTTCTCCCTCCTCTCCGTCATGCTCAGAAAGTAGTCGTGAAAACGAGTATCGTTTGTGAGTTCAGGGTGGAAAGACGCAACCAGGATATTACTTTGCCTTGCGGCTACCGGGGTGCCATCGGGGAGTTGAGCCAGTATTTCTACTTCCGGTTCTACATTCTCGATCCAGGGAGCGCGGATAAATATCGCATGGAATGGTGGTTCACCCAATACTGGTATTGAAAGGTCAAGCTCGAAGCTGTCCACTTGGCGGCCAAAAGCATTGCGTCGGACTACAATATTCATTGCTCCCAGGAATTGTCCATCGAGACCGATTACCTGTTTGGCCAGTAATATCATGCCTGCGCAGGTGCCGAAAACAGGCAATCCATTCACGATATGACTCTGTAATGCGAACGCTAGGTCGTAGTCATTTATCAACTTGCCGATGCTGGAGCTTTCACCACCGGGGATGATAAGTCCGTCCAAATGCTCAAGCTCTCGAGGTAAACGGGTAAGAAAAGCCTTGGCCCCTATCTGGGCCAAGCATTTCTCATGTTCGGCAAATGCTCCCTGTAAAGCCAACACACCGATTTTCTTCAACGTGGAACACCTGGTGTCGTACAAATCATGGAGAGTCTTTTATAAAAGACTGCCTGTAGCAGGGGATTAAAGATAATTTCAACAGGGAAGCAGCAGGTTTGAGCCTTCATGACCCGCGAATTAAATGATGGGAGACTATTCTCTGGTTGCCATGATCTCATTTTCGGGAATACTTCCTATCTCCAGTCCCGGCATAGCTTCTCCCAGGTCCCTGGAGGCCTCCGCAACAACTTGTGGGTCCTGGTAGTGTGTGGTTGCTTTAACAATTGCTTTTGCCCTTGCTTCGGGATTGGAGGACTTGAAAATGCCTGAGCCCACAAAAACACCTTCCGCGCCTAGCTGCATCATTAAGGCAGCATCTGCTGGTGTTGCTATACCTCCGGCAGCGAAGTTAACCACCGGAAGTTTGCCCGTTTTATGTACTTCCTGGACTATCTCAAGGGAGGCTCCCAGGGATTTGGCTTCAGTTGCCAGCTCATCTTCCGACATACTCTGAAGCTTGCGGATGTTGCCCATCACCGCTCTCATGTGTCTTACTGCTTCGACAACATTCCCTGTTCCTGCTTCACCCTTGGTCCTGATCATGGCTGCACCCTCGGCGATACGGCGAAGGGCCTCGCCAAGATCACGGCACCCGCACACAAATGGCACTTTAAAGTCGTGTTTCCATATGTGATTTGCCTCATCCGCTGGGGTAAGGACCTCTGATTCGTCAATGTAGTCCACACCCAGGGACTCCACTACCTGTGCCTCCACAAAATGTCCAATGCGGCATTTCGCCATAACAGGGATACTAACCGCGTTCATTATCGCTTGAATTACAGTAGGGTCGGCCATGCGGGCTACGCCACCGGCGGCGCGAATGTCAGCAGGCACCCTCTCCAGGGCCATAACGGCGCATGCCCCTGCCTCTTCAGCGATCTTGGCCTGTTCCGGGGTCACCACATCCATGATAACTCCGCCCTTTAGCATCTGGGCCAGGCCTGTTTTTAGTGTCCATGTACCCTTTTCCATCGTGTTCTTCCGTTAAGTTATGATATTGATGTAGTGCATCCAGAAATATTGTACAATTATGGCATGGTAAACGCAAGTTGGGTGAGCCTGCCCTTGAAATCCTGGTTGGCGGATAATAGAATGAAAAGGCTGTAATTATGGACAGAGAATCAAATCCTCTCGTAGTTGTTCTATCAGGTCCATCGGGTGTGGGGAAGGATGCTCTCCTCCTGAGGATGAAGGAACTTGGGTATGACTTCTTCTATCCTATAACTGCGACAACGAGGCCGCAGCGGTCAACTGAGGTAAATGGAAAGGACTATTATTTCGTTGGGAGGGATAAGTTCGAGGAGATGAGAGAAGAGGGTGAACTCCTTGAATGGGCTGAGGTATACGGGTATCTTTATGGAGTGCCCAAACAGCCCGTCAGGGAAGCTTTGCATAATGGTAGAGATGTAGTGGTGAAGGTCGATGTTCAGGGAGTGGATAATATCAAGCGAATCGCTCCTGGGGTGGTGTCCATCTTTGTGGCCCCGCCGTCGACGGAGCTCCTCCATCGACGGCTTAGGCAACGGAAAACGGAGTCGGCGGATGACTTGGAGAGGCGTATCCAGGAGGCAGAAGAGGAAATGAATCGTTTGCCCGATTTTGATTACGTGGTGGTAAGCTACACAGGCGATATGGATGCAGCGATATCGCAGATTTCCGCGATAGTTACGGCCGAGAAATGTAGCACAAAACAGAGGCGAGTTGAGCTCTAGATAGAGAGATTTATGCAGAAGGTCCCGAGTCAAAAGCCTGGAGATACTGTGCTACGGCGAAGGCGCTTCAGCACGCGCCTTCGCCGTGTTCTTGGGGTGCCGGAACTCTTTGCCGCCGGGTACGGTAATGTGGGTTCATCGATATATTATGCCCTTGGTGTGGTGGTAGTGGTAGCGGTAGGGGCAACGCCGGTCGCGCTGTTCATTGCTGGACTTTTCTTCATTTGTACTGCCCTGACCTATGCTGAGGGTGCTGCCATGTTCCCCGAGGCAGGTGGCTCAGCGAGTTTTGCCCGACATGGATTTAACGAGTTTGTAAGCTTCACCGCCGGATGGGCACTTATGTTGAGCTACATCGTTACCATTGCAATTTCCGCCTATACCATGTCTCCTTACTTGGGATACTTTTGGGCGCCGCTCAAGGAGTCCCAGGTTATTGGCATCCTCTTTTCCATCGGTGTTGTAGCTTTTTTGATGGTGATTAATATACTCGGAGCTAAGGAGAGTGGCATCGTCAATATACTTGCCACCGTCATAGACCTGTTGACGCAGGCCGTGCTTGTGATATTAGGATTTTTCTTTATCTTCAGCTTGCCCGTACTCTTTGAGAATATGTTTGGAAACGGGAATTGGCCTGGCATAGGAAACCTCATATTTGGCATCGCTCTGGCCTCCATAGCATATACCGGCGTGGAGACTATTTCCCAGATGGCTGAGGAAACCCGCCTTCCGCAGATGCGCGTGCCCAGGGCGCTTGTGTATATGATGATCGCGGTGGTTATAATCTTTTCCTGCATTTCACTTATTGCTCTTTGTGCCATGACTCCTCAGGTTTTGGTAGATGAGTGGGCTCGCGATCCTGTGGCGGGGATTGCCAATAATTTGCCTTTTGAGTGGATGCGGAGCTTTTTTGAGCCTCTGGTGGGGATATTGGCCGCAACTATATTGCTCATCGCCACCAACGCGGGACTCATGGGCATTTCCCGCCTGAGTTTCTCAATGGGAAGCCACAAGCAGCTTCCATCACTTCTTACCCATATACATCATCGCTTCAGGACACCTTATATTTCGCTTATTCTATTTACAGTCATAGCGATTGGCATCTTGATACCTGGCATGTTCTCCACTGGATTCTTCCTCGATTTGGGAGCGCTATACACCTTTGGATCGTTGCTAGCATTCATGCTGGCTCATGCTGCTATTTTGAGACTTCGACATAAAAGGCCTAATTGGAATCGTCCCTTCAGGATCAAGGGGAATATACGTGTAGCTGGACGTGATTTCCCTGTAACTACTATCATCGGGTTTCTCGCCACCGCGGTTGTCTGGGTGGTTGTACTTATGCAGGAACCGTATGCCAGGAACGTTGGCTTCGCCTGGTTGGCCATTGGGATGATAAGCTATATTATATACCAGCGAAGGGCCAATCTTCCTATAACCAGGAAGCGGCGGTATTAGCTATTTAAATTGATTATAATGTGTTGAGGAAGGATCGGTTATTGTTGGCACAGGGATTGGTCTTTGGAACTGCAGGGATTCCGCACAGCTCGAGATCGCAAACCGTTCAGGCTGGGATAGTACGCGTGCATGACCTCGGACTCGGCTGTACTTCATAAATCTGAATTCATAGGACGAGAAGAAGATCGCTGCCAGCCGACAAAGGATTTGGCAGACTGCCAGGGTTGTATCCACATTTGGGGGTTGGAGTGTTGTGTTTCACGCTGCCTTCTACATGAAACAGCCTCCGGATGAAGTATATGAAAAAGTAAAAGCACACCTCGCTGAGGTCATGGAGCAAAGAGTTTCTTCAGGCTCTCAAGGACTATGAGGCTAAAGGTGTGGTAATATGTGAGAGCCCCAGCCTGGAGGAAGATGCCTTGTTGCTTCAGGGAATCTATAATAGACTCTGAATTCGCGAGTGCTGGTTGCTGACCACTATTCCCCGAACCGGTATACCGGTATAATAGAGTCGAGGTAGTGTATTTTGGATATCTCGGTACAGCTCGCGCCTCAAAACAAGCATGGTTTGCTCTTGCCTAACCCGGTCATAGCGGCCTCCGGGACCTTCGGGTACGGAACGGAATATGCCGAGGTTATAGACATCCAGCGGTTAGGGGGGATTGTCTCCAAGGGAATCACTTTGAATCCCCGTCGGGGAAATCCACAGCCACGCTTGATAGAAACCCCTGCCGGTTTGCTGAATTCCATTGGACTGGAGAATATAGGGGTCGAAGCCCTAATCCGGGAGAAAGTCCCGGTTTGGGCGACCTGGCAGGTACCGGTGATTGTTAATATAGTAGGGGAAACCGTAGAAGAATATGTCCAATTAGCGGGTATTCTGGATGGTGTGGAAGGCATCAGTGGCATAGAGGTCAATATCAGTTGTCCCAACGTTGAAGCAGGGGCAATGGAATTCGGAACTGACCCTGAAATGGCGGCACAGGTAACCTCTGCAGTTAAGAAGGAAACAGGGCTACCGGTCATCGTCAAGTTGAGTCCCAATGTAACCGACATTTCCGAAATTGCCCGAGCTGTTGCTACTGCCGGTGCCGATTGTCTGTGCATAACAAATACTTTCCGGGGTATGGCCATCGATGTTGCACAGCGGAAGCCTGCATTAGGGAATATCTCGGGAGGACTTTCCGGCCCGGCGATCAAGCCGCTTGCCCTGTATATGGTTTACACAGTTGCGCACGAAGTTGAAATACCTATCATCGGGAGTGGGGGGGGGTCATCAGCTTCCGATGCCCTGGAGTTTATAATGGCCGGAGCCAGTGCTGTCCAGGTGGGAACGGCTACCTTTACCGATCCGCAGGCTATGCTGCGCATTATAGGAGGTGTGAAGGAATACTTGGGTAGAGAGGGCTTTAAGAATCTTGGAGGACTAATCGGCATAGGGCATTTCGATAAATCATGAATGTGCGAGCGGGAGTTGCCGGAGTATCAGACTTTGTACTCGATTTGCTTTTCCCGAGGAAATGTATCGGCTGTGGGGCTGAAGGGGATTTCCTTTGCCCGAGTTGCAGGAAATCGATGCCCAAAGCAGGGCCGGCCGCTCAGGACCGTGCCTTGCTGACCTCGCTTGACGGCCTGCAGTCGGTCTTTCTGTATCAAGGGCTGGCCCGGCATGCTGTTCATTATCTCAAATACGGTAACACGAAGGCTTTGGCTAAACCCCTTGCTCGGCTTATGGCGGACCATTTGGAATCCAATCCCATGCCTGCTGATATTCTGACGGTGGTGCCCATGCATTCAAAGCGACTGCGCAAGAGGGGATATAACCAGGCTGAGCTGTTGGCCCGGGAGTTAAGTCGCCTCGTTCAATTGCCTCTGACTGGAGAGTCTCTAATTCGTCTGAGGGACACACCGTCGCAGGTTTCTACAATGACCGCCAGGGATCGCCGAAGAAACGTTGAGGGAGCATTCCGATGTAGAGGGCATGTGTTCCACGGGAAGGAAGTTCTTTTGATCGATGATGTGTGCACTACGGGGGCAACTTTGAACGCTTGTGCGGCTGCTCTGAAGGGAGCAGGTGCTCGAGCTGTCCGGGGACTGACGTTCTCAAGGGAATACTAATGAGGGGGGAGAACCATTGATTAGAGTGATTGACGGTGAAATTCCTGTGGAGGAGACCATAAAGTCGCTGCGAGAGCCCGGGACCGGGGCAATACTCTCATATCTGGGGACAGTACGTGAATTTGCCGAAGGGAAGGGGCGTCGGGGAATGACCTTTCAGGTTGACAAGGCGGATATGCATGAGGCGCTTGAGGGTGTGAGGACCGAGGCTTTGCAGAAGTTCGATGTGAGGGAGATGAGCATAGTACACCGCACTGGGTCGTTTGGTGTCGGGGATAGTATCCTGCTCGTTGTCATAAGCTCAGCGCATCGTGGCCCGGCTCTGCGGGCTTGTGAGTACATAATCGACCGTATAAAAGATCTGCATGACTCTTGGAAAAGAGAGGAATTCGTCGAGTAAGTATTCCCTGTTTGCAGTCGAGGCTTTTGCAAGATATAATGTTGGATGTGCTCGTTAAAAGCGCTGAAGCTGTTTTACTTGGTGAATAATCAAAATAATAATAGAGCACTCAAATAACTCAACAAACTCGAGGAACTAAAAGAACTGACATCGGGGAGTAGCGCAGCCTGGCAGCGCGCCATGTTCGGGACGTGGAGGTCGGGAGTTCAAATCTCCCCTCCCCGATTACCCCCAGTGAGTCTATCTAGTTACCTTCAATTTGTCTTTCCCGGAGTATCGTTAGGGAATTATGGATTCAGGTATTGACAAACTTCAATGTAGTGTCCATAACAGAGGGTGAGAGGTGGCTCGTATTATAGGGGAGTTGAGATTAAAACGCGGAAGGTGAACTTCATATGACTGCTGAGATAGTGGTGATGAATAGGGAGGCAGTAGCACTGGCTGCGGACAGTGCTGTTACTAGTCAGGTAAAGTTAGCTCCCAAGGTATCTTTTTCTGCAAATAAGCTCTTCGCACTGTCACCATATCAGCCAGTTGGCGTTATGGTGTATGGAAGCGCGTTTTTCATGGGCGTACCATGGGAAACGATCATAAAAGTCTACAGGAGAACCTCGTCACCTCCAAGGGGGTTTGATACTCTCGAAGAGTACGCAAGGGATTTTATATCGTTTCTGTGTTACGACAATCTCCAACTTCCC
This sequence comes from Dehalococcoidia bacterium LH_S1, assembly GCA_023660035.1. Classification (GTDB taxonomy): domain Bacteria; phylum Chloroflexota; class Dehalococcoidia; order SZUA-161; family SpSt-899; genus JAGXOF01. Next base: position 1,096 of record JAGXOF010000005.1, on the reverse strand, counting down.
CCTTATGCAGAGGAGAATTATATACGTGACTTTGTAAAAGTGTTACTTCTTCGGATACGGCAGGAGATTTCGCAAGAGATTAAGACGGCTATAGATGAAGGGGGAGGCTCTGATGAGAGCTTGGTTAGCAATATAACGGAAGAAGTGATATCAAGACACTACTGGGCGTACCGACAGCTTAACCATGTGCTTCCGCTGGATGAGAGTAGGGCAATATTGCGTAAATACAGATCAAGTATTGAGGATGCTATCAACGACCTATCGAGGGACTTTGATTTATCCCCAGAACTTCGCAGAACACTGAGGCGGGGTATCCCTTACGCTTTTGCGAGGGAATTTCTGGAAGATATTTATACTGGAGTTGTTATTGCGGGGGTTGGTGAAGGAGAGTTGTTGCCAACAGTCAAGGCTTATAAGGTGGAAGGGATCATTAGCTTCCGCCAGCGTGGGGAGCAAAAGGAGGTGTTGAAGCATCGGACTGACGATGATGGCGCGCTTGGTGGTGCTGAGGCAATGGCGAGTGTGATCCCTTATGCCCAATCAGAGATGGTTCACAGGTTTATGGACGGGGTTGACCCGTATTATCGATATGCTGAAGAGCGTCTCTTAAGTCACTTATGTAACGATTATGCCGAAAAGATTGTGGAACAGTTAAGCAGATACAGCGATGCTGAAAAAGAACCGATCAGGATGGAGTTGCTGAGATATGGGAGGCAGGTGATCCGAGAATTCAGGGATAAGATGTCGAGATTTACCAGGGAATATTTTAGTGGCCCGACAGTTGATGCTGTATCGCGTTTATCCAAAGACGAGCTGGCTGCTATGGCAGAAGCGTTTGTATACTTGACATCGCTTAAAGAATCGAACAGTCGCTATTACTTTATTCCCTTGTGGATAGCGGCGGCACCTAACAGCAAGCGATTGAATCTGACTTCCGAGAAGCCCGCTTCCTTTATGATTTTGGCAAGTTCCTCCGGGCTGTAGAAATTACACATAGAATGCGAGAGATATGTGTACGCTGTATCTGATCCTGAAACCATTCGCCCTATTGGCACTACGATTAACTTGCCATAAAGATGAAACATCCAGCGGATTG
>JAGXOF010000059.1 GCA_023660035.1 Dehalococcoidia bacterium LH_S1 | reverse complement strand
GGCAATCGGGAAGATGTCCTTCCTGTTCCACGATCTGACTTCGCGTCTCCTGACCGATCACGCATTGAAGATCGCGCACAATCCGGGGATAGGGGTGAGGTCCAAGAGCTGAGCCCAGCAGGTAATACGTATCATTCACATTGCTAACCCAATGGCGGATCGCCGCGTTGATGGCATCCTTGAGGGTCCGACTCCCCGCATCCACTTCCCTTATCTCAGCCCCCAGCAAGCGCATGCGGTCGACGTTGGTGGCCTGCCGCCTCATATCCTCGGTGCCCATGTACACCACGCAATCGAGGTTAACGAGCGCGGCAGCTGTAGCGGTGGCCACACCGTGCTGTCCCGCTCCCGTTTCAGCCACCAGCCGACTTTTGCCCATGCGTCTTGCCAGTAGAGCCTGCCCAACGGTGTTGTTTATCTTGTGCGCTCCCGTATGCGCAAGGTCCTCACGCTTCAGGTAGATTTTGGCCCTGCCAGAGGAAGCACTCAGGTTCGCCGCATAGTAAAGTGGGGTCGGACGGCCCACGTAGGTCTTGAGGAGATCTTGAAGCTCGCTGGTAAATGCAGGATCGGCCTGTGCCGACTCATACGCCTGCTCGAGTTCATCCAGTGCCGCCATCAAAGTCTCGGGCACAAACCTCCCGCCGTAGTCCCCGAAGTAACCGCGGCTGTCGGGGAGTGCCTGATAACTCATAATCTGTCTCGGTTCCTTATTATTCATAGGTTCCCTTTTGCCTCCGCGATAAATCTGCGGACTTCTTCAATATCCTTATGACCGGGGGAAATCTCCACGCCACTCGAGACGTCCACCCCCCACGGCTGCACGGTTCGCACCGCCTCAGCGACGTTACTGGCATCAAGTCCACCTGCCAGCACTACCTTACCGTGTTTTCTGGCTGCCACCGCAAGCGACCAGTCAAAACAGCTTCCAGTTCCCCCTGGCCGATCAGGAACATAAGCATCCAGAAGATAAGCGACAGCAGGGTAAGTGCCAATGGAATCGAGGGACGAGCCGTCGCGGACGCGGAATGCCTTGATCACCATAATCCCCTGCTCCATGAGCCATTCCACTGTCTCCGGGCTCTCGGTGCCGTGTAATTGAACGAGACCCAGATCGCACTGCCTTGCCACTTCCAATACTCTCCCCGGCGATTCATCAACAAACACCCCCACGAGTCGCGCTGGCTCTCCAGCATTTTGAACGGCACGGACGATCTCCTGGGCACGGTCCGGCGTCACGCAGCGAGAGCTACGGGGATAGAATACAATCCCCAGGAAGTCCGCACCGGCGCTCGCCACCGAGCACGCTTCCTCCGGTTCCATCATGCCACATACCTTGACCTGTGTCATTAGTTGCCTCAAAACTCCCGTGTCACACTCTCTCACCCGCCACTAGTTCCCTTATCTTTTCACCAACATCCGCTGCCGTAGCCAGCTCCTCCCCTATCAGGACTGCGTTGGCTCCCGCCTCGCGGAGGCGACATACATCATCAGAGGTGTGAATGCCACTTTCCGCCACGCAGGTGATTCCGCCCAGAAGCGGGCACAGTCTCTCGAATGTCCCAAGGTCGACTATGAAATCGCGCAGGTTGCGGTTGTTTATTCCCACCACATCTGGCTTAAGATTCATCACACGTTCAGCCTCCTCTTCCTTGTGCACCTCAACAAGTGCAGCCATTCCCAGGTCTTTGGCAAGTGCCATCAGCTCTGACAGGCTATCATCGGATAGAGCAGCAGCGATGAGAAGGAAAGCATCGGCACCGACGGCCCGGGTCTCGTAGACCTGATACTCATCCAGGATGAACTCCTTGCGCATAAGAGGAACGCTATAGCCATTCTCCCGCAGCGTGCTGTGCACAGCCTTGAGGTCTTCCATGCTACCCTGGAAGAAGCGCTCATCGGTAAGGATGGAGACCGCCGTAGCACCGCCGGCGGCATAGGCCATAGCGAGTTTTACAGGGTCGAAATCCGGGCATAGAAGCCCCCTCGACGGGGATGCCTTCTTCACCTCCGCTATTAGAGAAATCCCATCCCTCCGCAGAGAGCCAGCGAAATCGAGTGTCTGAGGCTGCTGTGCTGCATCCTCCTTAAGCCGCTCCACTGGAAGGCGCCGCTTCTTCTCAGCTAGCTCATCCCGTTTGTGGGCCAATATCGTGTCAAGTATCATGCTATCCTCTTTTTACTCCTTAATGCTAACCACTCACTTCACTTTTAGCAGATCAGGCTCGCTCAGGACAAGCTCCGAGCCTGAGATCACTCGCCTTCGGCTTCGGGTGACATGGGTGAGTAGTTATCATTGCTAAAGTCAATCATCGAATCGAGCTTGGCTCTGGCCGCCCCCGAGTCTATTGCCTCGGCTGCGAGCTTCAGACCCTGTGGCAAGTCGGAGACAACTTCCGTCACCAGCAAAGCCGCTGCCGCGTTCAGGAGCACAACATCGCGTCGCGGCCCCTGCTCGCCCCCGAGCACTTCCCGAACGAGCCCCGCGTTTACAGGTGCATCACCACCCCTGAAAGCATCGAGGCTGGCACGCGGCAATCTTAGGCTTTCCGGATCGAGGGTAAATGTGTTTATCTCACCATCGCACAATTCAGTGACCTGGTTGAGGCCGGCAGTCGACAGCTCATCTATATCGCCAGCGCCACATACAACGTACGCCCTGCGGCAACCCAGTCCCTTCAGGGCAAGAGCCATAGCTTCGGTGAGTAATGGGTCATATACGCCGAGCAATTGATATTCCACCTCGGCGGGGTTGGTGAGGGGCCCCAGGATATTGAACACCGTCCTCACACCCATCTCACGGCGAGGCCCGATGGCGTGTTTCATGGCGGGGTGGAGGCGGGGGGCAAAAAGGAACCCGATTCCCACTTCGTCAATACAGTCACCGACGCGCTCAGGAGAGAGCTCGATGTTAACGCCAAGCGCCTCCAGCACGTCTGCACCACCACAACTGCTGGAAACGGAACGGTTGCCGTGCTTGGCGACCGCCGCACCGGATGCAGCAGCGACGAAGGCAGCAGTAGTGGAGATGTTGAACGTACCGCCTTTATCCCCACCAGTTCCGACGATATCAACCAATCTTCGATTTCGCGGCCGGACGTTGATCGCATTCCCTCGCATCGAGCGAGCAAAGCCCGTTATCTCAGCGAACGTCTCACCCTTGGAGCGCAGGGCACACAGGAATCCACCGATCTGAGCCGGTGTCGCTTCCCCACTCATGATCTGTCCCATTACCGCCTCCGCCTCCGATTCGCTCAGGTCACGTCCCTCGATGACAGTGTTAATCGCTTCCTTAATATGCATTTCCGGCCTCCAAAGACCCTTGATAACGCACAGCGAGGAAACTCTCCAGAAGGTGTTTCCCATCTTTTGTAAGAATCGATTCAGGATGGAATTGCAACCCGAATGTCGGCAATTGACGATGCTGCAGCGCCATCACTTCTCCCTGCATGGTAAATGCCGTAACCTGAAGCTCTTTCGGCAACGGTTCAAGGACAATGAGAGAGTGATAGCGTGTGGCGGTAAACGGCGTAGGCAGGTCAGCAAAGAGACCTTGCCGATCGTGATAGATCCGCGAGGTCTTTCCGTGCATCAGTCTGCCGGCCCGTTCCACCTTTCCCCCAAATACATGGGCAATCGCATGGTGCCCGAGACAAACGCCCAGGATAGGGACCCTGGTATGAAACTGCCTGATAACGTCCAGAGATATCCTGCTGTCCTCAGGACGACCAGGCCCCGGGGAAATCACGATATGTGACGGATCGAGAGATTCAATCTCGTCCAATGTCACCTCGTCATTACGAAACACCTCCATCTCAGCCCCCAGTTCACCCAGGTGCTGAACAAGGTTATACGTAAAGGAATCATAGTTATCTATGATCACTATCATGCCATGCCTCCTTTAGTTCGTTGGACAGAACTTGCCACATGGACCATCTCCCCGGCCTCTGCGCGGCGTACCGCTTCAGCCAGTGCCTGTGCCTTGTTGAGGGTCTCCTGGTGCTCCTTTGCCGGCTCGGAATCGGCAACTATCCCCGCTCCGGCCTGGACGTGAACGGTGTTCCCCTCCATGACCAGCGTGCGGATAGCGATGCAGGCATCCATATCCCCCGAGTAACTGAAGTACCCGACAGCACCCGCGTACGGGCCCCGTCGTTCACCCTCCAGTTCGGAGAGTATCTCCATCGCACGCACCTTCGGGGCTCCCGCGACGGTTCCCGCCGGGAAGGCAGACCTCAGTAAATCGAAGGCATCGCGGTCACCTCGCAGCTCTCCACGCACCCCGGAAACGATGTGCATGACATGGGAAAAGCGCTCGATAACCATGAGCTCTGGAACGGACACAGACCCATAGCGGCAAACACGACCCAAATCGTTGCGGCCAAGGTCAACGAGCATTACATGTTCGGCGCGCTCCTTGGGATCATCCATAAGTTCCCCGGCGAGTCTTCTATCCTCCTCCGCTGTCTCTCCCCTGTGACGGGTTCCGGCGATCGGCCTTACCTCTGCCTCCCTTCCGGTGAGCCGGACAAGCATCTCGGGCGAAGCGCCTATCAAGCGCAATTCTCCTGGAAGATCGAGGTAGAACATGTACGGCGACGGATTCAACATGCGCAGGCTGCGATAGATGGAAAAGGGATCGACCTCCGTGCGATGTGAAAGCCGCTGGGAAAGGACCACCTGCAAGAGGTCACCGGCAGCGATATACTCCTTCGCCGAACGGATGGCATTTTCGAATGATGATTGGTCCCAGTTCGCTGTCCACTCGCTGACAGGAACAGGCTCTCCTTCAGGCTCACTTCCAATCCCGCCACTGGAATCATACAATCGATCCACAATAGAGTCGATTTTCTTAGTAGCAGCATCATACGCGGCCAGGGCATCTCCCTCGAGGCGGGCATTGACGATCACGAGCACCCTGTGCTTAACGTGGTCATAGACTACCAGACTATCAGCGAGCATAAAGACAGCATCCGGGATATCCGATGCGGACTGCTCGGGCAACGATACCTTTTCAAAAAAGCGAACCGCGTCGTAGCCCAGATAGCCAACGAATCCCCCGCAAAAGGTAGGCAGCCCCTCAACAGGGACTGGACGATAGCGGGACAGAATCGATTTCATTGCCTCGAGAGGGTCACCGTTGGGGGAATCGATTCTCTGTACAGCCCCATTCTCCCAAAGCGAGCCCTCGCCATTCTGAGCGGTTACATACGCAGTAGGGCCAACCCCCAGGAACGAGTAGCGGCCCACCTGCTCGCCCTTTTCAACGCTCTCCAGCAGGAACGAGGGTTCCTTATCCCTCAATTTGAGATAAATGGAAACAGGCGTGTCCAGATCAGCTGATATCTCACGCCAGACCGGCAGCAGATTCCCCTGGGTGGCTAACCCTTGCACCTTATCACGTGCAGGATAAAACATTAACTGACCTCCCTTCGATACATGTATACGGTTTTCCGCCGCATTTAAGTGGGGCTCTAATAACTGGTGAACTTAAGGAAGAAGGTCAGCGCCGCCACCACAGTGACAGCCACCACGCAATGAAACCATGTGGGAGGACTTTCCTGACTCCGACAACCTTCGTGATTATCATAGCTTTTCCTCCACAGATTCGGGCAAGTTGCTCTCACATGCTGATCGCATAACGTTGACTGGCGGCTGAGAATCTGTCCATAGCGAAAACGATGCTGCACCCTGAAGTACCAGCATCTCCATTCCATTAATTACTCGCGCTCCCGATCCTTGCGCCTGTTCAAGGAGACGAGTCCGCCGCGGGCGGTAAACGAGATCGAAAACCACGAGATGCTTTGGAACAGAGGCACCTTGCGGCCATATCGATCCCTCATAATCGGGCCACATTCCAACCGAGGTGGTGTTGATGAGAAGCTCGGCTTCGGCAGCAGCATCAATCAGGTTTCTATCTGTAAGATAATCGACTGTAATATTTGCATTAGAGCCAAAATGTTGGCCAAGGTCACGAGCAAGGGCTTCAGCACGCGGAAGGGAACGATTAAGCAGAGTAACATGTCTGACACCTTCGCGGAGCAGGGCGTAGACTACAGCTCTCCCTCCACCCC
>JAGXOF010000058.1 GCA_023660035.1 Dehalococcoidia bacterium LH_S1 | reverse complement strand
TTTATCGGAGGTTCTGGCTTTGAATCAATCTGTTTCCTTCAGCGTCTCCTTATATCAATCTGTAAACACTACTTAAAGATACTACAGATTATTATCACCTTGCTACATTACATAGGAATATTCCCATGACGTTTTGGATACCTCTGGAATCTCTTTTTTGTAGAAAGGAGATTCAACCCTTTAATCAATACTCTTCTTGTCTCTCTTGGGTCAATAATGTCGTCTATTCCCCAGTTGGCCGAAGCTTCCCTCATTGGGTTGGAATATTTTTCGATGTATTCTTTTAGCCTTGTTTCTCTCGTTTCTTCAGGCTTATCCGATTCTTTAATCTCTTTGCCAAAAAAGAGCTCTACCGATGCCTCTGCCCCTAATACCCCAACCTCTACAATTGGCCAATAGTAAACCAGATCCGTTCCCATGCCTGCCACAACACCCATTCCCAGATTTCCCCCACCATATGATTTCCTCAAGACAAGCACCATCCTGGGAACAGTGGCCTCACAAAGTGCATATAGGACCTTGGCCCCATGGCGGATTATTCCTTCATGTTCCTGGGCGCTTCCAGGCATATAGGCAGGGGTATCCACCAATAGTATAATCGGAATATTGAATGAATCACAGAATCTCATGAACCTGGTTTGCTTATCTGAGCTATCTACTGTCAGACTCCCCGCACGAACCATTGGCTGGTTGGCAACAATGCCCACCACTTCATTATTTAGACGACCAAAACCGACTATCATCTCGCCGGCAAATTCAGGTTTTATCTCGAAAAATTGCCCTCTATCAACAAGAGAGTAGATTATTTTATGCATATCGTAAGGCTTTGATGGGGAGGATGGCACAACATTCACGACATCATCATTCAATCTATCCAGATCATCTCCCATGTCAATCAAAGGAGGTTTTTCGTCCTTATTTGATGGGAGATAGCTTAAAAGCTCTCTGATACCATCTAGGCATTCCTTGTCATCCGAAAATCTCCGGTCAGCCACTCCGGTCACCTGACAGTGAATCCTTGCTCCCCCGAGATCTTCATAGCTGATGGTTTCTCCCATAACCGTCTCTACCATGGCCGGCCCGGTAATAAACATATGGCTCTGTTTATCCACCATAAGTGTGAAGTCGGTCAGGGCAGGGGAATATACAGAAATGCCTGCACAGCTTCCCATGATGGCCGATATCTGTGGAATAATCCCTGAGGCCTGTGTATTAGGATAAAAGATCGAGGCTCCGCTTTTCTCCATCAGATCTCCCAGGGCGGTTTTGGCCTTTGTTATGTTTGGAAGTCTTGCACCTGGTGAGTCATGAAGACCAATAAGGGGCACACCCATTTCCAGGGCCTGCTCAACGGTTTTGTACATTTTATAGCCATGCAAGCTGCCAATGGAGCCACCCTTCACCGTGGGATCCTGAGAATAAATGCAAACAACCCTCCCATCTATGGTGCCGTATCCGCTTACAATCCCATCGCCTGGAGCACCTTCAAGGTGAGCGAGTAGCATTTTAAACTCCACAAAGCTGTTTTTATCTAAGAGATAATCTATCCTTTCTCGTGCTGTTAGCTTTCCTTTTTCATGCTGAAGGGCAATCTTTTTCTCTCCTCCACCTCTCAGGACATTCTCTTTTGCCTCTTGCAGTTGTCTTATTCGATCCTCAGTCTTCTTTTCCATGTAAATTTACCTCCTTTTTAATTAGGCCGCAGATCTTCGCTGATAACAAATATGTTATATTAAAATCTTGACAACCTGTGGCCATTTGCGGCAGAAAATAAATTCATATCCTATTTAATTTCCTTCAAAAAATGGAGACCTCTTTTCTTTAAAGGCTGTAATTCCCTCTTTATGATCCCTTGATGCAAGGGTGATGGATTCGTAGGTGGCAGCCTCATCTAATGCTGTCGCTAAATCTGTTCCCAACCCTTTATATACCTGGGATTTCATTAATCGGACAGCAATGGGGGGACCATCGGCAATCTTCTTAGCTAAAGTCAGGGTAGCGCTTTCAAGTTCTTCTGCCGTTGTCAGTTTATTTAAAAGGCCTATCTCTTTTGCCTCTTTTGCCTCGAGAGTATCGCCAGTAAACAGCAGCTCAAGGGCCTTTGCCAACCCCATGGTTCTGGGATAAAGCCATGCCGCCCCAAAACCAGGGAAAAGACCAATCTTCACAAATCCACACATAAACCGGGCCTTCTCAGATGCTATGTGTAGATCGCAGGCCAATGCAAGATCAAACCCCGCGCCTACACAAACTCCATTGATCATAGCTATGGTCGGTTTTTCCATCTGATGAAGGTATAGAATGATCTTTTTAGCACCCTTAAAAATAAAAGAACGCCTCATTTTCTCAACACTCTGCTCACCAAGTTCCTTTACGTCTCCTCCGCCCGGCATAATATCCACATCAGCCCCTGCACAAAAGGCCTTTCCAGATCCGGTAAGGACCAGCGCCCTTATCTCATTATCCTCAGAGATATCAGAGAGCGCTGCTATCAATTCCTCCATCATTTTTCTGTTAATGGCATTCCTCTTATCTGGCCTGTTTAAGGTCAACGTTGCCACATGATCTTTCTTGAATAACTTTATCGTTTCAAAATCCATAATCTTATTACCCCCAATCTCTACGTTGATAGGTTTTTATCTTCCTTTGAAGCGAGGAGCCCTCTTTTCTAAAAAAGATTTGAACCCCTCTTCTCTGTCTTCGCTATTCCAGCAGACATCAACTGCCATTTTTTCAAAGTCCAGGGTCTGAGCAAGATCCATTCTGGTAAAATTTTGTAACCCTCTTTTGACAAAAGCAATAGGCATGATTACCGGCAATGTTTTTGGTAAACTTCATTGTCTCCTCTGTTAGCTTTTCGGGGGGAACGAGCTTGTTGACCATCCCAATCCTCAAGGCCTCCTGGGGCATTGATAACCTCTCCTGAGAAAAGCAATTCCGCTGCCTTTGAATAACCCACCAGTCTCGGGGAAAAATAGACACCACCCCAATTCTGAAATACACCCTTTGCTGGGATAAAGGTCTGTTCGGCTTAATCGCTCAGCTATAAGATCGCCATACTTTTTGAGAATTTCCTTTAAAATCACAAGCATCAATTGGTCTCTGAGTTCTTTTAGTTTATAGACAATCTCGTTAAGATTAACATCACCTGTTGACAAGTTATATCGAAGTGTTATATGCATTTCTTGCTCCATCACGATCTCCTTCTTTTAGGTTCGTTTCTGCCAATTTAACCATAGAAGGAGATCGTGAAATAATCAAGGAATACAATCCAGATCCTCGTATCTGAGATGGGAGTTCAGGGATTTTACCAGCAACCGGGCAAGCTCGACCGCAGGGAAGTCCCCTGTGATCCGACGAGCTTCTTGGGGGCCCATTCTCGCACAGGAAACTTCCCTGCTAGGCTTTTGGATTTGAGCTATGAGGAAATCACACAAATAAATTCCCATGCCGTACCTTTTGAACGTTACTAAAATTTTGCTTCTTCTCCAAATTAGTTGATAGAAAGAAGGGGAATATTTCAAATAGAATGGACATCCGAAGTTAATCGTCAGGAGACCTGCAATGTCCGGAGTTACCATATCACCATATTTCCCCTTTCGTCAAATAAAAATTATCAAACAGGCGCTCAAATCAAACTGCCGATAGAGCTCATGTCGATGTGACTCCCGAGCAGCGTTTTCAATTGCAGGTCTCCTATTGACAACGCTACTAAGATTTTTATGGCTGGAAACTTTTCTATTTCACCTCCTTTCCCATTTTCCAGGCACCTATTAAGGAATTTATTAAAACCCTGCCCTATCTTTTAAATCTATCCTTAAAAAACCCTAGAATCTCATCAAAAGATGTGTGGACCGGAAAGACCTCCATCACACCCATTTTCTTTAATTCTGGAATATCTTTCGGTGGAATAACACCCCCGACGACTATCGGGATACTCTCAGCATTTTTCTCCCTTAACTTGGCTATTAGTTTGCCGCTTAATTCCTTGTGCACGCCAGATAGTATACTCAGACAAATGACATCCACATCCTCCTGAATAGCCGCGTTCACAGTCTGATCAATAGTTTGTCTAAGGCCAGTGTATATAACCTCCATCCCGGCATCACGAAGCAAGGAAGCCACGACCTTGGCCCCTCTATCATGGCCATCAAGCCCTGGCTTTGCTAGTAATAATCTTATTGAAGATCTTTCTCGGTTCAATTTTTTTCTCTCCTTATTGTTTTCTGCCTTCTTAGGTTTAGGGGTGTTTAAAAAAAGGGAAACAATTACTAAACAACCTCTTCATACTCGCCAAAGACCTCCTTAAGCACAGTGCAAATTTCTCCCATAGTGGCATATTCATGAACTGCGGAAAGGATTGGCCCCAGCAAATTACCACTACCCCTTGCTACTCTCCGGATCTCATCGAGGGCGAATTTTACCGCTTCATTATTCCTTTCCGCCTTTGTCATTTTTAATCTTGACAGCTGCTTTTCCTTGACCTCTTTACTTGGCTGGTGCAGTTCCATTTCATGCTCCTTTGCATCCGATACAAATTTATTTACCCCTACAACTACCTTTTCCCCGCTTTGGATCTTTTCTTCTAATTCATAGGCCTGCCTGGCAATATCCCGTTGAATAGAACCTTCCTCAATCCCTTTTAGGATTCCACCTTTATCTTCAATGCGGGCCATCTCCCTTTCGACCTCTTCTTCAATATTGTTAGTTAGATATTCAAGAAAGTAAGAGCCCCCCATGGGATCAGCAACACTGGAGGCATCTGTCTCGTATGCAATGATCTGTTGTGTCCTCAATGCTGTCCGGACAGACTCTTCTGTTGGAATTGCATAGGCCTCGTCATAGGAGGTAGTGTGTATGGCATTGCACCCGCTAAGGGCTGCCACCAAGCTCATGATGGTGCCCCTGGCAATGTTATTGAGCGGCTCACTAGCCGTAAATTCGCTACCAAAGCATCCACTGAACACTCGCATCTTCATAGAAGCCGGGTTTTTGGCCTTAAATCTATTCTTAACTATCTTTGCCCACAAACGTCTTGCAGCCCTGAACTTGGCCACTTCTTCAAATACATTCATTCCGCATCCCAAAAGGAAGCTCAAACGGGGGGCAAATGCATCGATATCAATGCCTCTCTTCAAGGCCTCCTCAACATAGACTATAGCGTCCAGGAGGGAGTAGGCTACCTCATGAATAAGGGTGCATCCGGCCTCGCGCATATGATACCCGCAGATACTGATGGTATTCATCCGAGGGACATTCTCTTTGCAATACTCCATAATATCTCCTATCAATCTAAGCGAAGGGCCGGGAGGAAAAATCTGAGTTCCTCTGGCCAGATATTCCTTCAGAATGTCATTCTGTAGTGTGCCCCCGATTTTTTCTGGCGAGACACCCTGTTTCTCTGCAACAGCTATATACATGGCAAGAATAATTGAAGCAGTAGGATTGATGGTAAAAGAGGTCGTGATCTTGTCTAAAGGAATTCCCTCGAAGATGATCTCCATATCCCTCAAGGTATCAACTGATACCCCTACTTTTCCAACTTCATCTTCTACCACCGGGTTATCCGAATCAAACCCGATCTGGGTTGGTAGATCAAAGGCCACACTAAGACCAGTCTGACCCTGTTCCAAGAGGTATTTGTAATGTGCATTGGTTTCCTCTGCTGTCCCAAATCCGGAATACTGCCTCATTGTCCAGAGTTTTCCCCTGTACATGGAAGGATGAACTCCTCTCACAAAGGGGAATTCCCCAGGAAAGCCAATGTCCTCTAAATAATCCATGTCCTTTAGATGATCAGGTGAATAAAGTACATCCAGGTCATGACCCCAGGAAGTAGATGCCTTAGAAAAATTTTTTTTATTCAGGAGATTTTTTTCCCATTGATTTCTCTTTGTTTCTATCTCATTCATTTTTTAATACCTCCATTGTCTGTGACTATTTCGCTGAGTTTCCTTTTATTGTCTCAGCCACTTTCTCATGACCATATTTCCCTCGAAGTTCGGCCTTTTTGATCTTTCCGCTTGCTGTTTTAGGAAATTCAATAGCAAATTCTGCATATTTAGGAATCTTATATTTGGCTATTTTCCCCCTTAAGAAATCGAGGGCATC
>JAGXOF010000057.1 GCA_023660035.1 Dehalococcoidia bacterium LH_S1 | reverse complement strand
ACAACACTACGGCATTTTCCGGCGGATGCATATGCAGCCCAACGACGTCCACCACTGGCCTTGCGCAGATAGGGGAATTTAGCTTTATACTGGCTCAGAGTGGACTTAACATGGGCATCATCTCCGAGCAGGGCTACGCCATGATTATCGGAAGCGCCATAATCACAATGTTACTTACACCACTGGGAATGAGCGTGGCTTCCCGTCTCTACCTCAAGTTGACCCCGGCATCCATGGACAAAATCGCAGAGGCCCAATGGCCCGGTTCAGGGAGTGAAGACACCAGGAAGCCTGTGGTCATTGCCGGATTCGGTAGAGTGGGACAGATGATGGCTAAAAGCCTGGACGATTCCGGTATACCCTATACAGTGATTGAGATAGATCCAGAACTTGCATTTAGCCTTAGATGCGACGGAATCAATTGCATTTATGGGGATGCCGGTAATATCCGGGTGCTGGCCCAAGCAGATATAGCTAAAGCCAAGACAATTGTAGTTACCTACCCCGACCCCTTAGCGGTGTTCCAAAGCGTGAAGGTGGCTCTATGTATCAATCCAGAGATCCACGTGATGGCCCGTGTGCGCAGGGAGAAAGACGCAGAGGAACTCAAAAGCCTTGGAGTCACTGATCTGATCAGCCCGGAGTATGAAGCTGGCCGCGAATTCGCAAGAAGGATTTTAGACATCTCAGGATAGGCAAAGGCAAATCCCTCATCGGGGTAAGTTATCATGGAATCTACCCGATCAAGAGACCTTTTTAAGCCTAGTAACTCAGCGGGAATCAGAAGGAGTTGAATGAGCAGGGAAGAGGAGCACTATCTTGCCTCTAAAGCGAGTTTGTCCATTTCCAGTTGTACAGGCACGGGATAATGCCCCGTGAAGCAGGCAAGACAGAAATTATCTCTGGGAAGGCCCACAGCACTAATGAGACCATCAATACTAAGATAACCCAGCGAATCCGCGCCTATCTGGTCGCGGATCTCTTCGATGGATTTCTGCGCTGCGATAAGTTCATGGCGTGTGGCCATGTCGATGCCAAAGACACACGGATACCGGAGCGGTGGCGCACATATCCTTACGTGCACTTCCCGTGCTCCGGCAGACTTTATAAGGGAGACTATCCTAGGAGTAGTCGTACCACGCACTATGCTGTCGTCCACCACTACCACCCTGTTCCCTGAAAGGGTCTCAGGAAGAGGACTAAACTTGAGCCTTACCCCTATATCCCTCAAGTGTTGACGGGGTTCAATAAACGTGCGTCCTACATACCTGCTCTTCAGCAGTCCCTCGCTAAAGGGAATGCCAGAAGCCTGGGAATATCCTATTCCAGCAGCGGTGGCGGAATCCGGAACGCCAATGACAATATCAGCATCCACCGGGTGTTCCTGCGATAGTCTGGCCCCCATCGCCAACCTCGCTGCATAGAGCCGGCGTCCGTCTATAATGCTGTCGGGGCGAGCAAAGTAGATGTACTCGAAGATGCACAGTGCCCGGTTTACGGGTTCGGTCGATCCATGGAAACTCTGTAATCCTGATCTATCTATGAGCACGATTTCCCCCGCGTCGACCTCTCGCACAAACTGCATACCTAATTGATCCAAAGCACAACTCTCCGAGGCTATAACGTGGCTACCATCAAGAGAACCGATACAAAGTGGGCGCACCCCAAGTGGATCGCGTACGCCGATGAGACAAGTATTGGTCATGATTGCCAGGCTATAAGCCCCCTGCAATCTGCCCATAGTATATCGGATCTTCTCAACAAGGCTTCTCCCCGGAGCTGAGGCTATGAGATAGGCAATAACCTCGGAGTCAGTAGAGGTATTGAACACGAAGCCCTGACTCTCAAGCTCCTCCCGTAGACGCTCGGCATTTATAAGGTTCCCGTTGTGGCTTACAGCAATTTCTCCTAATGGGCTGGAAACGAGTATAGGTTGGGCATTGCCAGGACGGCTGGAGCCCGTGGTGGAGTATCTATTGTGACCGATAGCAATATTGCCCGGAAGGTGTCCAAGGATATGCTCATCGAAGACTTGAGAGACCAACCCCATATTGGTGTGGAGGTAAATGGAGTCCCCTTCAGTGGTAGCGATACCAGCGCTTTCCTGGCCACGATGTTGAAGAGCATACAGGGCAAAATAGGTAAGCCTTGCTACATCCTCACCAGGGCCATGAATTCCAAAAACGCCACAAGATTCGTGCAAAGGCATACTCTAATCACAAGAAACGATCTATAAAAATTATACTCCATCACTATATTCGGGGGCAAATATTGCATGCATGATATGGGAGATCAACCTTGACAGCCCAGAGCGGTCTGTTTATCTTGAAGACGGTTACATACCATTCTATCAAACAGGTATTCGACGTGTCTGAACTTGACTCTGTGCAAAGTATCATTGGCATTACGTTTAAGGATGTCACATGCCTTGAGCAGTCGCTCATGCATCGCTCGTATTTGAACGAGAGCAGTTCTGTGCTGGCTTCCAATGAACGACTGGAGTTTCTGGGCGATGCCCTCCTTGGCCTTGTGGTTGCCGAGGAACTATACTACAGGTTTCCTGAACTCCCTGAGGGGGACCTTACCAAGCTACGGGCATCGCTTGTTCGGACGGAAACGCTGGCAAGGGTCGCTGGCAGCTTGGATCTTGGAGATTCCCTTTACCTGGGTAAAGGCGAGGATGAAAGTGGCGGACGGCACCGACAACGGAATCTCGCTGGTACATTGGAAGCAGTTATCGGTGCGGTATTTCTGGACCAGGGCTTCGAAGTCGCCAGAGATTTCATCCTGAGGATACTTAGAAGTGAAATGGAGCAAATCGCAACTGGGGAAATAGATGATGACCCCAAATCCCACCTGCAGCAACTCATTCAAGGCAAACAGCAATTGACACCAGTGTACCGGGTTGTCGATATCGAAGGGCCTGAGCATGGCAAGGTTTTCACGGTCGAGGTCTCTGCCGGCGAAACCCTGCTGGGCCAGGGGAACGGGAGGGGAAAACGGATCGCAGAGCGTGAGGCAGCAAAAAATGCACTGGAGAATATAGAAAAAGGGGACGAACTTGATTAACATATTCAAAAAGACAAAACAGGGTCTGGAGCGCACTCGACAGGCATGGCAGCAAAAGATGGCCGGTATACTGGACCGCTCCAGTTTAGATGACGAGCTCTGGGATGAGCTGGAAGAGGTGCTAATCGCATCCGATATCGGTGTTAACGCCTCATCTAAGCTTGTTGAAACGGTTAAAGAACACGCCAATGATAACAAGATTAAAGAAATAGAGGATGTGGAAAGGGCCTTGGGAGAGAAAATGCAGGAGATATTCAAGTCAACTGCTACTGCTTTCACACTGCCCGATAACAAACCCGCCGTTGTAATGATGGTTGGAGTAAACGGAACAGGCAAAACGACTTCTATTGCCAAGCTGGCCAATGAATTTAAGGAGGATGGGAAAAGGGTGATGCTGGCCGCTGCCGACACATTTCGGGCAGCGGCTATTGACCAACTCAAGTACTGGGGAGAGCGATTGGGAATCGATGTAATCACCGGTCAGCCTGGAGGTGACCCAGGAGCAGTGGTTTTCGATGCACTGGAGTCAGCACGAAAGCGAGGGATTGACGTTTTGATCGTAGACACCGCAGGGAGAATCCAGACCAAGTCCAACCTCATGGACGAACTCAAGAAGGTCAAACGAGTTATTAACAGGGCTGACATTGAACCTCATGTCCTTCTAGTCCTCGATGCTTCCACCGGGCAAAACGGACTCAGTCAAGCCAAGCATTTCCAGGAAGCATTGCATGTTGACGGTGTATTTCTGGCCAAACTCGACGGTACTTCCCGCGGAGGTATTGCCTTAACCATAACAGAGGAGTTAAATATACCAATACAGTTCGTAGGAACCGGGCAGGAACCAGAGGATGTTGCACCCTTCAATGCTGAAGGTTTCGTGCAAGCTATGCTCGGTCGGTAGTGTATTGCATCATCGTGTCAAATCATTTGACAAGTGTAGTATAACTTATGGTATGAGAGGTCAACCTTCGCAGAACGAGGGGGTAAACGCTTCTCAGGCCTCTGACAAAGAAAACCAGCCTGACCTAAATGCACCTGATACAATCGACTATACCCCGAGACCTTCTGTATGTACTTCCGTATCACGCCCTTGTCACCCCTCTTGAGGCGGAGGTAGTCAAACCTGATCAGCACTTCCTCTATCCACTCTTTCATCATTGACATAACGGAAGAAGGAGCGCAGCGCGCTCATCTTGCGGGAAACGCTGGCACGCACTACCCCTCTCTCCAGAAGCCATCCCAGGTACTGTCTGACTATGAGGTGGTCAACATCCGCCAGGGACGAGATCCCTAGAGTTCTGAGGAAATGGAAAAATCCGAGAATGTCGGTGCTGTAGTTCCTCAGAGTATACCGGGAATAATTGCGCTCCGCTTTCAGGTGGTAGATGTACTTATCGAGTATGTCTTCCATTTTCGTTCCCTGCTAGCGGGGATACGCAATCTTGCCTGAGGAACAGGCTCATAGCGAACCCGGAGGAGTGAGTCTCTCTATCCCGGGAGCACCGGTCCCTCAATCTCTTCCAGGCTTGCCTCGTGCCCGCAGCCCGTACATCTGGCCATTTCCTTGTTCTTGGGGACCAGCAGCCCCCCACATTTGGGGCAGGGTGTGGAGAGAGGCTTTTCCCACACAGCGAAATCGCAATTGGGATAACTGCTGCAGCCATAGAATATTCTGCCTTTCTTGGTACGCCGCTCTACGAGCTTCGCTCCGCATTTAGGGCAGTTGACGTCTATTTCCTTCCGTATAGGCTTTGCGTTCTTACACTGCGGGTAGTTGCTGCACGAAAGGAACCTGCCGAATCGGCCATGCTTTATGACCATCGGACTGCCGCATTTTTCGCATATCTCATCGGTTGGCTCATCGGCAGGCTTAACCTTGGGCATGTCGTTTAGTGCCTTATCCAGGGCCGAGGTGAAGGGGCCATAGAACCCCTGCAGTACAGGGACCAGCTCCTGCTCACCCCAGGATATGCTGTCCAGCCTGTTCTCCATCTGGGCGGTAAACCCGATGTCGACTATATCGGGGAAGTAGTCCTTGAGCAGGTCGGTGACCACGGCTCCCATCTCCTCAGGTTTAAAGCGGCCTTTCTCCTTCTGTACGTAGCCCCTGTCTTGAATAGTGGAAAGGATAGGCGCATAGGTGCTGGGACGTCCAATGCCATTTGCCTCAAGCGCCTTGACGAGGGTGGCTTCCGTGTATCGGGACGGAGGCTTGGTAAAATGCTGCTCGGGGAAAAGCCCCAGCAGTTCAAGCGCTTCTCCCTGCGATAATTCGGGAAGCGGGGTTTTCTCCTTTTCTCCTTCCTCGTCGTCAGTCCCTTCACTGTAGAGAGCCAGGAAGCCGGGGAAGGCGACCCTAGAGCTGGTAGCCCTGAACATGGACTTAGTTCCTGCGGTGGTAGCCTGAATATCCACTGAGGTGTTGTTATAGACAGTAGCAGCCATCTGGCTGGCTACCATCCGGTTCCAGATAAGCTCGTAAAGCTTCAGCTGTTCCTTGTTAAGGAAGGGATACAGAGCGATCGGCTCTCTCTTGACTGACGTCGGGCGAATAGCCTCATGTGCTTCCTGTGCCCCTTTGACCTTTTTCTTGAATGTTCGTGGCGATTTGGGCACATAGTCGGAGCCATAGTTGTCCTTTATGTATTCCCTGGCCTCCGTAATAGCATGAGTCGTGACATAGGTGGAATCCGTTCGCATATATGTTATCAGGCCTATTGGTTCTTCCCCACCAATGGGGATGCCCTCATACAGGCCCTGTGCTATAGCCATAGTTCGTTTGCTGCTGAAACCAAGCCTGCGCCATGCCTCCTGCTGCAGAGTGCTTGTGATGAACGGTGGGGAAGGCTGGCGGGATGCCGTTTTGTGTTGGACCTTGGATACCGAGTAAGACGCGCCTTTGAGTTTAGCAACCAGGTCTTCGGCATCTTCCTGAGTAGGGATATTGAGGTTCTTGCTGCGTGCCGTTCCTACCAGTTCCGCCTTGAACTTCCCGTTCTTTTCCGCCTTCTTGTTGAGTTCGGCTTCGATAGACCAGTACTCAGTGGGGACGAAGTTCTCCATTTCCCGTTCTCTTTCCA
>JAGXOF010000056.1 GCA_023660035.1 Dehalococcoidia bacterium LH_S1 | reverse complement strand
TCCTTGATTTTGATGACGTAAGTATGGAATTCCCGGCGCATCCTAGTGTTACCCTTTTCCCATGCTTACTGGCAGTATCAGAGTGGAAAGGAAAGAGCGGCAAAGAGTTTCTTGGTGCCTTTGTGGTGGGGTATGAAGTGGGTTGTCGGGTAGCCCTTGGAGCAACAGTCGATCATTATCTTGCTGGCTGGCACGGGACATCCACCATTGGCCACTTTTCCTCTACTGCAGGTTCTGCGAAGTTGTTAGGATTGAATACAGAGCAAGTAACTTATGCCTCAGGCACTGCTGGGACTCAGGCTGCTGGGATTAAAGCAGTATTTGGAACATCCTGTAAACCCTTTCATGCGGGGAAGGCTGGTTTCGATGGACTTTTGTCTGCCCTCTTGGCCCAGAGAGGATTTACCAGTGTGGAAAACATTTTGGAGGGAGAGAAGTGTTTTTGGGATATGTTCTCAACCAACTCTGAGCCTGAAAAGGCATTGGAGGATCTGGGAAAGAACTGGCATATCCTGGGGAACAAATATAAATTTCACGCCTCCTGCTACGGAACCCATGCCCCTATTGATATAGTTCTTGCTCTTAAGCAAGAGCACGATATTAACACCGGAAAGATTTCAAAGATTGATATGAATGTCTCCCCTCTGAGCCTAGGAGTTGCCGGAAAAGAGAAGCCAACAAAGGCCTTGGAAGGAAAGTTTAGTATTCCTTATTGTGTTGCCAATGCCCTTTTAACAGAGGATACCGGGATTACGGCCTTTACCGATGAGAAGATCAACAATCCTGAGGTAATAGCATTAAGAGACAAGGTCAATATGATTTCTGATAGTCAACTTCAGCAATTTGAAGCAGATGCGACAATTTATGTGGGAACAGAAAAATATAAAAAGAAGTTCAATATTCTTACACATGCCATAGACGATGAAGAAAAGAAGAGGAAGATCATGCAAAAATTCCGTTCTTTAGCTGGTCATTCTCTGGGAAGCACACGTACTGAGGAGGTAATTGAGAGGGTTGAAAATATGGAGCAAGAGAGCAATATGGCAGATTTTGTGGGACTTTTGGTTTAATGTTTGATGCCCTTATAAAAAGGAGAAAACAGACGAACCTCATTGAAAAAGTTGATAGGGGTATTTATGCAATAGATCAAATGTGGACAGGCAATCCCAAATTCAGCAGTTGCTATCTTATTGAAGGGGATAAAATAGCCCTTTTTGACACAGGGCTAACTATTGTTGTAGATAGAGTTCTAGATTCCGTAGAAAAAATAGGCTATAGCCCGGAGGATATTTCCTATCTTATCTTCAGTCATATCCATTGTGACCATGCCGGCGGAGCTGGTTCGCTCTGTAAAAATTATCCTCATCTGAAGGTTTTCGCACACGAAAAAGGTGTTCCACACCTTGCTAACCCTGAAAGACTGTACAAAAGCATGAAAAAGGTGTTCGGAGATAATGCTGAGAAGTTGTACGGCAATGTAATCCCTGTACCTGAACATCGACTCCACCCCCTGAAAGACGGAGAAATCATTGGTTTAGGAAAAGATAGAAAGCTTAAGGTGTTTCATACACCAGGCCATGCTTCCCATCACCTTAGTCTTTATGATGAAAAGAACAAGGTACTTTTTGCAGGAGAGGCTCTTGGAATTTATTTCCCAGAAGTAAATGTATATTTTCCAAGTACACCTCCGCCTGAGTTTAACCTTAAGGAGGCAGTAGACTCTATTAGAAGGTTGGAGAAATTAGAGATGAGAAAGGTTTTTTTTACCCATTTTGGACCTGCCAAAAATCCCCAATTCGCCATCCAGAGATCAAAAGAGATGCTCATTGATTGGGGAGGAATTATCAATGAAGCAATGAATGAGAGCAATGATAAAAGCTATATTTCTGGAAGACTCTTTGAAGAAGCTCTGAAATGTATTGATCACATAAAAAATGACCCTGAGAAGTATAATAAATACAAAGCACTCATTGAATTCAGGTCTAATTTCACCTGTGGGCCTGGTTACGTTCGTTATTTCAAGAAGGGCGGGCAGGTTTTGTAGAAGGAGAATTTTTCTCAACAATAATGGAACAGAAATTAAAAAGGAGCGGTATTATGTCAGATAATCTAGTCCTCGTGGACAAAAAGGGCTTTGTGGCAACTTTAATCCTCAATCGTCCTGAGAAAGGAAACGCACTCTCGCCGGCCCTCTTGGTAGAACTATGTCAAGCTATGGATTCCGTAAAGGCTGACAGGGAAATCAGGGTTGTAGTCATCACTGGGGCAGGAGAAAAAGCCTTTTCTGCCGGTTTCGACATAGGTAATATACCGACTGAGAAGATGACCCCGGAGCTTGAACAGGCGCTAAAGACCAGAGATATCACGGAATTAGGTTATGGGAGCATAGCCGATTATCCCTATCTTGTTATCGCCATGATTAATGGTTATGCCTATGGTGCCGGGTTGGAACTTATCACTGGTTGCGATATTCGGATTGCTGTTGATACCGCAAAGTTTGGCATGCCCCCGGCCAGACTTGGCGCTCTTTATCACCCCAGCAGCATCCTTCATTTCATAAATGTGGTGGGGGAAGCAAACACGAAAGAACTGTTCCTTACTGCTAGACCTGTCACTGCCCAGCGCGCCAGGGAGATGGGGTTAGTCAATTATGTCGTTCCCAGGGGAGAGTTACCCTCGGTAACCTACCAGATGGCTCAGCAGCTCTCCGAGAATGCTCCTCTGGCTTTGAGTGGAACCAAGACGATTATCTCAAAGCTTTTGAACTACCAAAAGCTCAGCAGAGAGGACGAGGAAGAAATCGCTGCGTTACTTGCCCGAGTAGGAAGCTCAGAAGACTTAAAGGAAGGGCAGAGGGCTTTTTTGGAGAAAAGAAAGCCAGTGTTTAAGGGAAAATAGAGGGGCTTAAATATGGGTATTGGTGAAGGGGATGTTATTTTTATGGCATTTCATAATAGGCTAAAATCACTTCCTTTCTCGATAGTGGCAAAGTGACGTAAGCCCTATCTGGAGTTTTGACTATTCCGGAGTAAACAATACAATAAATTGTCAACTCCGCACGATGTAAAAGAGGCCCAAAAATACCAATGATTTCGTCAGGAAAGCGGCTGGCGTTTAAGGTAGCATCTGCATCGCTGCGGTGTATAAGCTCGCCACTTAATCACATTGACTTTAATATTCCAAGTAATTCGGAGAGGCTGCTTATCACAAAGTCGGAGCTGTCTTCTTCGTTATTTATTGTTTCGTTATAGCGGTCATTCCACTTAAACAGCACGCTTTTCATTCTCATCCCCTTTGCCCCACGAACATCGGCATCAATCCTGTTGCCAACCATAACAGCGTTCTCAGCCTTAGTTTCCAAATCCTTTAAAGCTATCTGGAAAATCCGCTTATCGGGCTTCGCAATGCCTGCCTCCTCAGAGATTACTATCGCATCAAAATAGCCCTGCAAGCCACAACGTTTCAGGATATTTCGGGCACCAACGCTATCCCCGTTGGCTATCAGGGCTGTTTTGTATCCCGCCTTCCTGATGGTTGCTAGAACTTCCAATGCACCTTCCACCAAGTTGGCAGTAATAGCCTGACCAAGTTCATTATGGACGACGCTTTCCTCCGAGATTACGGTATCGCCCAAATCAAAACAGACAGCTTCGAGCATTTGAGCAGAACTATGGCTTTGTTAAGCATTGTAAGTAGAGGAGTTTGCAGTTGATTTCAGCATCGTCGACATCGCTGGGTGTGTAAGGCTGCTTTATCGAGGCACGCATCAAATTGTCATCAAAAATCGCTCTGGAAAATGCTTGTTGCAGCTTGGTAACCACGATATTAAAATTTGCCAGGGACGAAGAAGCCATTTCCCCTTTTAAGAATGAATAATCCATCTGAGTGTGGATTATCTCCACTACAGGCTCCGACGATTCTCGGGTATAAAGTCGGGCAAAATATTCCGTTGTCGGGGACATCCCCTTGACTTGTTTCTTTTCCGTGCGCCACATAGGTATCCCGCCCATTAAGACAGTCCTACTCAGGCTAAACTCCTTGGTGGTTTCAGTCTTCTCCTTGACTACATAAGTTTCCCTTCCGCCCTTGATAATCAAGAAAACGTCCTCGGATTTCATCTCCCGTTTTTGCCCGCCTCGGTCGTAGAATAGAACGTATCCCTGTTCCAATTCCAGAGTGTGTGCGATAAAACCTTCCGAAGAGCAGCAAAGCTCTGCTTCTGTGCACAAAATTGGCAGAAGTCCTAAATCCCTTAGCTCCTGGGTGACTGACTCTGCCATCTGCTTGCTATCGTAATAAGCAACTATCCTGGGTACCTTCCCGGCAAGGAGAAGCCTTGTCCCGTAAGGGTCTTTCCCGATAATGTCGGCTACTTTCCCTACGAGACTTGTTTCAGGGACAGCCAGAGGAATTAAGGCAAGATACACAATTTCCGATTTTCCCATGGGAGCCCGACCTGCTTTAATTATTATGGAAGACAGCGATATTACAATCCCAGCTCTGAGGAGATGCCCTTCATTGCCTCAATGCCCAAAGTGATGAATTCCTCCAGCTCAAGGCCGAGCTCGTTGCATTGAGCAATTTGTTCTCGGTTAGCTCCAGCAGCAAATCTTGGCTGGCGAAAGTGTTTCTTCACCGATTTAGCAGTCAGTCCAGCCAGCTTATCAGGACGAACTAAAGCAGAGGCAGTGATGAGCCCGGTTAGGGGGTCAACACAGAAGAGCCCTTTATCCAGCTTCGTTTTCCTGGAAACGCCGAGAGCTTCATTGTGACATAGTATAGCATGAGCCATTTCCTCAGTAGCCCCGAGCTCCCTGGCAATGTCGGCCCCTAACTTACCATGAGCATTAAGGTCATTTTCAACCAGCTCCGTGTCTATATCGTGCAGCAGCCCGGTAAGTCCCCACTCCTCTTCATCTTCACCGAGCCTTTCTGCCAGAGCTCGCATGACCGCTTCGGTAGCCAGCATATGTTTCACGGTGTTTCCATCTTGAACATTAGCTCTGACCGAATTCAGAATCTCTTTCCTGTTCATAGCTTAATTGAATTTGCCTTGGCTCGCTCGTGGTGATACACCGATGATAATATACCACGAAGATAATTACCAGTAAAGGAGCCCTCTACCCCGGCTATTTCCTCCGGTGTGCCAGTAGCTACAATATAGCCTCCTTCGTCACCGGCTCCGGGACCGAGGTCAATAACCCAGTCAGTGTTTTTGATTACATCCAGGTGGTGTTCAATAATAATGACCGTGTTGCCATAATCAACCAATCGCTGCAGCACTTGAAGAAGAGCGGCAACATCGGGGAAGGAAAGCCCGGTAGTTGGCTCATCAAGTATATAGAGTGTCTTGCCCGTGGAAGGGCGGGATAGCTCAGTAGCCAACTTCACCCGCTGTGCCTCACCACCAGAAAGGGTAGGGGCTGGCTGCCCCAGACAAATATACCCCAGACCGACATCCCTGAGAGTTTCTAGCTTCCGCTTAATCTGGGGAAAGTGGTCAAAAAATTCCAGAGCTTCGTCCACGGTCATCTCCAGAATTTCGGCAATGTTCTTTCCCTTGAATTTAATCCCCAGTGCCTCACGGTTATATCGTTTCCCCTTGCATACTTCACAGGGGACGGAGACATCGGGAAGGAACTGCATCTCGATTTGAACATAGCCTGCTCCCTGACAGGCTTCACACCTCCCCCCTCTAACGTTAAACGAAAAACGTCCTGCCGGATAACCACGCACCCTTGCTTCAGGAACAGAGGCAAAGAGCTCACGAATAGGAGTAAATGTCCCGGTATAGGTGACGGGATTGCTTCGCGGGGTGCGACCTATCGGTGACTGGTCAATGTTAATCACCTTATCAATATGCTCGATGCCGATAATGCCCTCGCACTTACCTGGTCTGTCTTTAGCACGGTAAAACAACTGTGCCAGCTTTTTGTATAACACCTCATCAATAAGAGTGCTCTTACCGCTTCCCGAAACGCCGGTGATGCAAACAAACTTGCCCAGAGGAATGTGGACATCGATGCTCTTCAAGTTATTCTCTCTAGCTCCCTTAATCACCAGTTCCTTCCCTGAACCGGGACGCCTGCACTGAGGCATGGGGATTTCCTTCACCCCACTTAAATATTGCCCTGTTATCGATTGGGGACAGCTTATAAT
>JAGXOF010000055.1 GCA_023660035.1 Dehalococcoidia bacterium LH_S1 | reverse complement strand
TTTCCTTTTGGAAATCGATATCTCCTCCAGGCCCATTTTGTATTGGAAGAGAGTGGAACTTCAATTTTGTGCCGAAGAGGGATAAAATGGGGGGCATATTGGATATGAAATCGTATTGCTTCACTTTTCCCCGGGGCAACTCAGATTTTAGATTGGGGGCATGTCGTTGAAAATTTGTGGGATACGGGCAAAGCACTCTTCGGCGAAGGAGAGGAGGAAACTAAGGAATGGGTTAAAAGGGAAGAGGGCTACTTTGGGAGGGAAAAATTAAGGATGTCTTGAAGGAGTTAAAATCTTTAAGTCCTAAAGATCCCAAAGGGAAAGAAGCTGTGCAGGATTTAATCGGCTATTATGAGAGGAATCAAAATCGAATGGATTATGCTAAATACAGAGAGAGGATTACACATTGGCAGTGGAGGCGGTATTGTTAACTTATTTTTCCCACTCGCAGATCTTATACTGGTTGCCTATGGAGGTGCCATATATTGTACAGGTAAGTGCTTCGGTGATTCTTGAATCCATCCCCAATTTACCAAACTACACACCTCTGGAGCTCTGCTTAACGCTGTGAGTTCCTTCTCTACAGCTTCCACCTTCTTTTCAATTCTTCCATATACCTGTCCTTCCCCTGCTCCCCGAAGCTCCTCAAAGATCCGCTCTCGGGTTCAATTCCGGCGCATAAGATGGCTGGAACACCAGCTTTATGCCCAGTCTTTGCACCGTTTTTGGACCCGGAGCCTTATCAAGTACGATTGCTTTCTACTTAAGCTCCCTTTAATTCCTTTACCGTCTCCTTTATGCTTTCTTTTCTCACATTCGCGAGCCGTCTCTAAAAGAGTTTTCCCTTCACGTCTACAGCCAACGAGATGCCGCCATTCATACTTCTACTCTCTGGCGCACTTTAACCCCTCTTGGTGCCTATATTCGCCGCGTCTTTCCATGCAATCCTATTCGCATCTCATCTTCCCAGACCAGATTAGTCTCCTGAGTTATCCCACATTCTTTTAGAGCTCTTACAAGACCCCTTTTTTCTCCTTGCTTCTAGCTTTCGCCGCCAAAGGCCGGGGTACTTTAAGCTTTAATTTCTCAAATAGAGAACGCATCCTCCAATAGGTGTATTGAACCCCAAAGTTCTGCTGGACCCAGAGCACTGCTTGGCCAAGAGAAGATTCCTTGGTGAACCTTCCACCAGTTGGGCGAGTTCCTCTTCCTTTAAATATGGAACTCTCCCTTGCCTTCCGCCGTTTTTATGCCTTTGAACTTCCTTCATCCCTCCTTGCCGATACCATGCTATCCATCTTTGCAGTGTGCGATAGTGGAAGCCAATCAAGGAAACCACTTCCTCCATAGACTTTCCTTTCCGCAGCAGCCAGAGGGAGTGGAGGCGAGGGCGCAATTCCGAATCTTGCTCACTTCGGTACAAATTGAAAAGAGTAAATTCATCTTCCTACCAAGGAATGTAAAGTGTTTTTCCTCCCATAATCCCCTCCAAAACTGGAACTTTTCTTTATAATCTTATATGGCATCTCTAAAAGCAATTGGTATTATTACTTTAGGAGCTTATTATTTCATGAGATTATTATTCTGGTTAAAGTATACTTTTAATCTGGTATGCATTTGCTAAAAACCCAGCTGCAGGTGGTAAAGTGTAATCTGGTAAAGGAGAAATGGCAAAGAAAGTAAAAGTCCAGCGTTGTGTCTACTGTGGGACGATTAAATCGCTTAGAGAATGCCTTGATGGTAAACCATGCAAAGGATGTGGGAGGCAGTATTTCTTTCTGGAGTGGATTGAGTTGGATGAAAAAGAATACCGGAAGATATTGAGGGAGCAGAAGAAGAGGCTAAATCAAAAAAGCAAAGAAAATTCGGCGTCCTGAGCGAGAAATAGCGTTAGTTGAAATCAAGAAATAACCCCTCAAAATCCCTAATTTTAGCTTTATTTTTAATCTTTTATCTCTTGTTTAAGGTATTTAAGGATGTATTATAGTTAATTGCGCAACCCATTGCAAATTTCCCAGCCTGTAAGAAAACACCTTAATTCAACCACCAGCATAACTAAGTGTTGAGGAGAATTCCTTAAATTTCTCTAAGATAATAATCCTGAGATCTTCTAGAGCCTTAACAAAAGAAAGAGAAATAACCCTCTTCACAGCTTTCCAAATAAACTCTTATAGGATTTTAAAGTTATCCATTATTGATATTATGGCTTCCTATTCTGAGTTTGCCTCTTTTACTTCCTCCAAAAACTTGGCTGTATTTTCCGCTTTGGAATTCTCTAGGAAGTTATGAATACTTTTCCCCTTTATGGCATAAAAGCCTATTGTATTTGCTTTCATTTTGGTAGTGTTTTTAAAGGTTTTTTTGGTTTCCCAAAGCTCCGCATCCCCACTGTGTTTGCTTGTAAGTTGGGGTGATGTTTCATCAAGAAATCATACCCTTTTCCTTTAGAAGGCTCATTACTGTATTCAGATTACCAGCTAAGATTTCCTCCGCTTCGGAAGGCCTTCTATAGTTAAGAGAGTAAGGTTTTGAAAAATTCATCTTAAGTTTTTCTTTTAGTATCCTTCTTACTTGGGCTTCAGAGAAATCTACCTGAAATTCTTCTCCTATAAGCTCCCTAGCTTCTTTAGTTGTCCAATAAGGTTTGCTCTTCAGAAATTCCTCAGGTTTGGTTAGTTCCTTCATATTCTTCCTTATTCCATTGTTTTATCCACTCATAAGCTGTACGTAATGGAGAGCCTATTATTTCACAGGCTTTCTCTACCTCCATATTGTAGTTTCCTGCTAAGTCAAGCAAGATAAGCTTTAATTTAGTCCCAGCCTCCTCTTTTCTTTCTAAGAACCTCTTCTTTATTAGTTATCGCTATCCTTTTCATAGTATAAATTATGATAATCTACTGTAACAAATTTTGCAAGATACTATAAGTCTTAGCCCATGGTGCTCGGCAACCACATCGCGAGTTCAGGTATAAAGATAAAGAGGATAAGTGCGCCGAATTCTAAAGCAACATAAGGCATGGTCCCCTTAAGGATCTCCTCCATTTTTACATCTTCAGTAACACTTTTCAAAGTATACAAGTTTAAACCCACTGGGGGGGTGATTACAGCCATTTCTAAGTTAATAACTAGTATTATCCCATACCAAAGGGGATCGAAACCTAAGGATTCAATAGCAGGAAGTATAATAGGGGTTGTGATTATTATCACTGAAACTGCATCCACAAACATTCCCAAGATTAAAAGTATAATCATAAAGAGGAAAAAAACACCTATACCGGGTATCCCTAAATTAACAGCCCATTCACTTATCATCTCCGGAAGGTGAGTAAAGCTTAAATAATTTGAAAAAGCCAGGGCACAAGCAACTATTATCAGGATTGACCCAGAGACCCGTGTTGAAGCAAAAAATATTCCTTTAATGGTTTTCCAATTAATAGCTTGATAGCCAAATACGGCTATGAGGAAAGCCCCTGCTGATCCCATGGCTGCCGACTCTGTAGGAGTAGCAACCCCGCTATAAATTGATCCAAGAACCAAGACTATGAGAAACACAACTGACCATAGTTTCTTCAAAGGAGCGAACCTTTCTTTCCAGGTTATATACTTGAATTCCTGAGGAGCTAAGTTAGGGTTTTTAATAGCTCTAGCAATCACATAAATAGCCATAAATGTGGCCAATATTACCCCGGGAATTATGCCGCCGATAAAAAGTTTCCCCACGGAGATTCGAGCCATCGATCCATAAACAATGAAAAGTATACTGGGAGGGATAAGCATAGCTAAAGCACCAGCTGAAGTCACTGAACCTGCTGCGAATGATTTATCATATCCTCGGCGAAGCATTTCCGGAATTGCCATAATCCCAATTGTAGCCACTGCGGCTATGCTCACCCCACACATAGCACCAAATATAGCACAGGAATATATGCTCGCTATAGCCAAACCACCGGGCAAATGAGATAACCATTTACTGAAAGCTTCATAAAGATCACTTCCTATTCCGGTAATGAAAAGTACCTCACCCATTAGGATAAAAAGAGGAATTGCTACCAAGACAAATGAATCTAGTTGAGCATGCATTGCTCCAGGAATTTGGAAAATTCCCGTTATCCCCCTTAATAGAAGGATACCGAGAAGCCCAGAGAAGCCTAAAGCCAAGAAAATAGGTGCCCCAAGAAAAATCAAACCTAACATAAAGGCGGCAACTAAAAGACTAACGGCGATGCTAGAAATTTCCATAGTAAAAATTTTGAAATTTATAAGTTTATTTTTATGACTCTAACCAGAAATTCGAGGAAAAGAAATATAAATCCAACAGCCATAAATGAGAAAGGAATAACAAGAGGGGAGGAGAGTAAAGTAGGGGTACGCATATTAATCTCGTAAGCCATCTTAATTACAGTGATTACCTGCCAGCTTAAGAGAGCACAAAAGAATAAACCAACAACAGAAATGAAAATATCAGTCCATTTCCTTGTTCTCTTAGAAAATCTATCAAAAAGCAAAGTAAGTTTAATGTGTCGCCTTGTTCTTAGAAGTTCCGCAGCAGCAAAAAAGGTGAAGAAAATAAGCATTAGTTCGGTCACTTCTTCAGTCCAATACCAAGGCGCACTAAATACATATCTTAAGATTACATTTAAAAATACTATCGCCATCATACCAAACATGGATATTTCAGCCATTAAATAAAGTCCTTTAGAGGCTTTACTGACTACTTTTATAAAATTATTCCCCATATTTATTCTCCTCACAAACCAAACTCCTTCTTAACTCATGGTTTTATTTTTTGGCTAGTTTGTGAAAATCAAAGCTCAGCCTCACTCACGTCTTAAATCCCCTTTCTTAGGAAAGGGGATTTAAGGGGATTGCCTCCAAACTTGATAGCCTTTCGTTTCTTGGGGAAGATGTATGTTGATGGTTAAGCCCCTCCAGGATTATAAAAATTAACCGAGAAGGGTGTAATCCCTTTAATTTAGCGAAGCAAAATTTTTATTCGCTGGCAAGCTCAACAAACTTCTCCCCTACCTCAGGGCATTCTTCCTCTGTAAACCAATCATATACCGGCTTGCATGTTTCTCTAAATGCTTTCTCCTCTTCAGAGGAAAGTTCAATAATCTCCGCACCTGCTTCCTCAAATTTTGGCCAATACTGCTCGTTATGCACTTTTGAAGCATGTCCTGGATACTCTTTCTCATACCAATCACCTACTTCTAGAAGAATATCACGTACATCTTCAGGAAGCTTCTCCCATCTATCCTTCATCATAACTGCAGGCACAGTATAGGCACCAAAGGTGGCTTTTGTGCAGGAATCCAACACTTCATAGAGAGCTCTTCCTCCTACGGTTCCCATGTAAAACATACAGGCATCAATCGTCCCTCTGGCCGCAGCTTCATGCACTTCAGCTGAGGGCATGCGAACCGGAGCACCTCCAAGAGCCATTGCCGTGCGGGACTCAGGCTTTCCAGCAGCTCTTACCTTAAGACCTTTTAAATCTGCAGGCTTCCTGATCGGCGAAATCCCCTTAGCCGCCCATATATGCTCCATAGGCAGGGCACCCTCAGCTACTATATAATAGCCCGATTTCGCCATTTCTTTATCTACAAGCTCCCGAAGGGGGGTGCCGCGAAATAGCTTATCCCTCATGTCAGCGTAATCCTCCCAAAGGAAAGGCAGGGAATATCCATTATAGATAGGAACATCACCGGTCCAATAGGCAGAAGTCTGGAAAATCAGGTCGGCAGTGCCTTTCCTCAAACCGGGAATTGCCTCTCCAGCCTTAAGCAAATTCCCAGAATGATAAAAGTCGACCTCCACCGTCCCCTTTCCTATCTCATTCACACGCTCACAAAACTCCTTCTGAGGAGGGAAAAGATCTGCATAGCTTGGGGGATGATAACAAGAAGCAATTAATTTAATCGGCTTGGCAGGTGAAGGAGTCGGGGTCGCTTCGGCAGGTGAAGAAGTCGGGGTCGGCGCTGCACACCCACTGCTCACAATCACCGCCAAAGCTAGCATTAAAGCCAGTAAAGTAGAAGTAATTGTAAAAAACTTTTTGGGCATCTTATCTCCTTTCTTTTTGATTTGTTTGATTTATTTGTCCTGGCTTCAAGATGTGTTTACAGATTTATATGCCAGAACCTCCCTCTTTTCAACTTCTAATTTAACAGGATAAAAAGCAAAA
>JAGXOF010000054.1 GCA_023660035.1 Dehalococcoidia bacterium LH_S1 | reverse complement strand
AGTTCAGGATCATTTATCTGTATCTTGTCTCCCTTCATAATGGCTTAAGTATACCACATTATGGAATTTAATGCAACTTACCATAAAAGATCCGGTAGAAACCTCAAAAAGCCGATATAATACTACGCAAAGAACATTCCTTTAGCGTTACCCCAAACTTACATTCGAATTCCATACTCACTCCCCCTGACTTAGAAACCATAATTCCTCACCCTCCTTCACTCATTTTCCGCTTTACATCGTAAAGAAGGCTATGGTATCCTCAAGGTCTCCTTTTTCTACATGACTAATATCCTGCCTCTGAGGGATGAACAATCATCCATCACACTTGAAGATTTAAAGGTTGCGGCTAATGACAATTCGCTGCACCTCTGAGGTTCCCTCGACAATCTGGTTCAATTTGGCGGCTTTATAGTAACGAGATACAGGGAACTCAGTCATATATCCATAACCACCGTGAATCTGTACTGCATCACTGGCAGCCTTTTCCGCCATTTCTGAAGCAAAAAGCTTGGCATAGGATGCCTCCAGAGTATGAGGCATCTTTTTATCCTTTAGCCAGGCAGCTTTTAAGTACATTAAGCGAGCTAGTTCAATATTCATGGCCATATCAGCCAGCTTAAAAGACATTCCTTCGAAACTATAAAGAGGTCGACCAAATTGAACCCTTTCTTTAGCGTAACTTACGGAGGCATCAAGGCATGCCTGGGCAAGCCCAACAGAAATAGCAGCAACGAAAATCCGCCCTGTCTCCAACACCGCCAAGTGCTGAGCAAAACCTTTTCCTTCCTGGCCTAAGATATAATCCTTGGGAATATGGCAATCCTCAAAGCTCAACTCGCAACTTGGAAGCCAGTGCCAGGCCATTTTGTCCCAGGGCTTGCCTACAGTGAACCCAGGGGTTCCCTTAGGAACAATGAATGTATTTATAATGGCCTTCCCATCTTTTCTCCTTCCAGAGCGTGCAGTAATAGTTACTATATGCGAACTTTTAAGTCCTATGTTTGTGATGAACTGCTTCGTGCCATTAATGACCCATTCATTCCCATCAAGCACGGCAGTAGTTTTAGTGGCACCTGCATCACTACCGGCATCAGGCTCAGTAAGCCCATAAGCACCAATTTCCTTACCTTGAGCTATAGGAATTAGCCATCTCTTTTTCTGCTCCTCGGTCCCAAATTCATATAGCTCTTGAGCTATAATAGAGGTTACATCAAGCATCCCTCCTAGAGCTACATCTCCACGGGAAACCTCCTCCACACATAACATTTGACTTACCCAATCTCCTCCACTCCCACCATATTTTTCTGGATAGGGAATGCCCATCATCCCCAAATCAGCCATCTTGTCAATTATGTCATAAGGCGCCTCTCCACTTCTTTCCGTTTCTTGAGCTCTTGGAGATATGACCTCATTAGCGAACTTACGAGACATGCTCCTGATCATCTCTTGCTCTTCAGTTAATCGAAAATCCATTTTCTTCCTCCTCTGTTTATGAAGTATTCATGAACCTGTAGATATAGATCACAGGCTTGCTTCACCTTAATCGCAATAACAACCCAGTATTGAATATGGCATCGATCTATAGCTCATTACCAAATATTACCACACTGCAGACCAGACTGCCGCACAGACCTCCCTGATTATGAGTTAACCCAAGCTTAGGACCGGTCTTTAACGGCCTTTCTTCTTTTGCACAGATGCTGGTGTCAGGGATCAGCACTGACCCCTGATCCTTGATAACTTTGCGGCTTTACCGCCTTAGTAGCTAACACACTTATTTTGCCTTAATTAGAGCGTGTCGCACAACGAGGACGCGCGACCACAATAATATCTTAAGGGCATAGATCTCTTTTTGGGTTGAAAATCACACTTCCTCTCTGATATAACTTGGGGCATGAAAACCCAAACCCCAGGAGGAAATCATGAGAGAACAAAGCCATTCTACATCCGTAGGACCCTCTTTGGAAGCAGAAAAAGGAGAGATCATCTCCATCTATGTGGACTACAATCACCCTCTGCTGCAACTCAAGCGGGCGCTCCCTTGGGAGGCCATTCGAGAGGTCATGATCAGAAGGTGGAGGGCCGTGGGAAAAAACGTGGATGGCAAACCTGGGCTTTCCTGAGATGCCTCGTTGTATGTGCCTATCTTGGTATTGATGTTGGTCAAGCATTTCAACTCCAGGGCGATGGAGGTGTATTTGGCCGAGAGTGTTGTAGCACGAGTGTTTATCTCAAAGCAAGACGATCTGACGCCTCAGGTCCGGGATCATTCCAACATCGCTCGGGCATATGCGGCGCTGGGAGCGGAGGGCCTGGAAGAAATCAACGAACTTATCGTGAAGGAGTCGGTGCGCTTGGGATTTGGAGACCCCAGC
Source organism: Dehalococcoidia bacterium LH_S1 (assembly GCA_023660035.1). Lineage (GTDB taxonomy): Bacteria > Chloroflexota > Dehalococcoidia > SZUA-161 > SpSt-899 > JAGXOF01. The sequence goes on along the minus strand of JAGXOF010000054.1, from coordinate 3,898 downwards.
GTCCTTTCGGCGGATACCACGGCTCAGGAGCTTCCAATTGGCTATCCCAACGAAACTGGGATCTTGAGGGGGATGGTGCAACGCTGTCTGAGAGCCCTGGGGAATCTCAAGAAAAAAGGGGTTCAAGGAGTAGAACCAGCAATCGAGCAGGCCAAGACCGTGATAAGATCGGTCAAAGAGCATCACCTGTTTGCCAAGTCCAAGGAGGAGAAGCAGCAGATTTTAACTCGGATCATCGAAGAGACCGAGCATCTGATGGAACAGACCACCCAGGTGGCCAAAAGCATCCTTCAGAGCACAGATCGCGTGGAGCAAGGAGCGATCAACAAGCTCAATACGATGAAAGGAGTGGCCACGCGGCTGCTTCCGCAGATCATTCAATGGATGACCACCGGCGTGGTGGCCGAGGGAAAGATTCTGCATGCTGGACTCACCCAGGCGCGTGCAATTATCCGCAACAAGGCGGGGAAGAAGGTCGAATTTGGACTCAATTATCTGATTAACCGAATAGGCGGAGGGTATCTCTTTGGCAGCTTCTTACTCTCTTCCCCAGACGAGTCGAAGATGCCGCTTCTTTCGCTAGTCGGTTACCAGAAGATATTTGGAGAGAAGACGGTGCCGGAGTTATTTGTCTACGATCGTGGTGGGCGTGCACAAGCGACACTGAAGAAGCTTGCGCAGGCGGGGGTCCAGAAGATTGGGATTCAGCCCAAGGGGAAAGGAGAATGGCTCGTTGCCGGGGAAGACCGGGAGAGAGTAAGAAGCGAGCGGGGGAAGATGGAAGGAAGCATTGGCACATTGAAGACAGAGAAATACGGGTTCAACAAGCCCAAGGAGCGGAAGTGGGAGGTGCTTCAGGGATCAGGGCAGGGGTCTATGCTGTCGTTGAATCTGAACAAGCTCATGAGGGATCTGGCGAATTCCGAGAGACGCGTGAAAGAGGCACATATCTGAAGAGAAAAATGAACAGAAATGAGATAAATCTTAGAGCAGGTTGGAGAAAACTGGTAATGGTAAGGTGAAAGGGGAACCTTCGGAAAGAGGGAAAGGTCACCCGTTCATCTCCGAACCAATTCTGCGACACGCTCTAATTAACTACAACTAATCGGAAGATGATCCTAATCTGCAAAGCTAAACAGCGGCCTTGCAGCATCACCATCGGAGTATTTATCTCCCGAGAAAACTTTGTGGCCCAATTTTACCTGCCTTCCGATTAATTCCATACCAACCCTGGCCGGGTCTATATCAATCAAATTGCCCGTTATCCATGGACCCTCCTCAAGTTCTACCAACACAACGGCATAGGGAGATTCATTCTCCCTGCCCTCAGGTGCGACATAAATAACGGTATAGGTTACAATCTTCCCTTTGCCGCTTAGCTCGGTGACTTCCAGATCCGTGCCGCCACACTCCTGACAGGTCATCTTCGGCGGGCATGTAATAGTTTGACAATTGCTACACTTTAACCCCAACAATTTATCTCTTTTGAGAGATTCACTATATTCCCTAAAGGTCAACTTATACTCCATATCATTCTCCTCCCTGTAAACACGAGTTATTGATTATTTGTAACGACTGAGGTTCAAAGGAAGAACTTTTAGTCCTCATTGCTCGTTCCTCAGTCCTCGCGGCTTTACCGCTTTAGCTCCTACTCTTTGTGCCTGTGCGCCTTTGCACCTCTGTGCCTAACTGTGTAGGTACGATTACTTAGTCAGCTTTTAAAATCAGATTACAACTTAACCCATCTCCGCCCAGTGTGTCTACAAGCCCCACTCTTGCTCCCTCTACCTGCCTTCCCTGATCAACCAGTTCACCTCTAAGTTGCTTTACAATCTCATAGGTCTGGGAAGCGCCGGTTGCTCCTATGGGGTGGCCTTTTGATTTCAATCCACCGGAAATATTTACAGGTATTTTACTACCTATTTTGGTCTCACCCTTCTCCCAAAGCTCACCACCATGACCAAAATCAGCAAAGCCGAGACTCTCTACCGCAATAATGCTTGCTATGCTGAAACAATCATGAAGCTCACAGATATCGATATCCTCTGGCCCCAGACCCGCCATATCATACGCCTGTTTAACAGACACCTCTCGCGCCCTGATCCTTGGCAGATATTTGTACTGAGCACTCATCTTACCGGCCGATGCCTGACCTGTGCCAACGATATAAACCGGTTTATCCGTAAGCTTCTTCGCCACATCCTCCGATGCCACGACAACAGCAGCCGCCCCGTCAGAGAAAGGACAACAATCAAATAACTGCAATGGTGAAGCAATCATAAAGCTGCTCAACACTTGTTCGACTGTTCTCTCTTTCTTAAACTGCGCGTGGGGGTTATTCACACCGTAATGATGTGATTGAACCGACACCATCGCCATCTGCTCTTTGAGCTTTTCAAGCGGTATATTATATCTTGAACAATAAAGATGCGCCAGCATGGCAAAAAAACCAGGAAACGTCATACCTGACGGAGAGTCATAGCGGCTATCTTCCCCCATGGCAAATGTCCGTGTCGCGAGGGGAGTGCCCATTGCCGTAGCTTTTTCCGTGCCTCCGGCCAGGACAATGTCATATTGGCCTGAAGCCACCCACATAGCAGCGTCTCTTATCCCTAGGGTTGCCGATGCACATGCGCTCTCGAACCTTGTAGCAGGAACATTAAAACACCCTATATCGTCAGCAATATAAGATTGCACCATGCCCTGTCCCTCAGAAAAATCACCTAAAGCATTGCCGCAATTTATGGCCTGTATATCATTTGGCTTCAAATTTGATTCATTAATGGCATCCATGGCCGCCTCGGCAAACATCTCTACCTCAGTCTTGGGTGAATCAAACATGATATCTGTATGACCCACGCCGGCTATTGCAACTCTCCTCATTATTTATACCTCCTGTTATCTGGCGGCCTCTTGTGTGCCGTCGCATTCTGTTATTATTATAACTGCTCAGGTTATCCGGTTCAATCTTCATCAGTTTTTTAACCGTGAACCCGTTAACTTTGAACCTGAGCAGTTAAAAGGGATCTCAGTTATTTGTCCTTAAAGACCGGTTTTCTCTTTTCCACAAAGGCTTTCGTTCCCTCTTTCTGATCTTCCGTTGAAAAGAGGAATTCAAAACTGCGTGCCTCATATGCCAGAGCAGATTTCATATCCAGATTCATGTCGCCATTAATTACAAGTTTGGTAATTCTCAATGCGACGCCAGGCTGTCGTGCTATCTTCGAGGCCATCTTCCGAGTTTCTTCCATCAAAGAGGCAACAGGAACAACTCCAATTACATCTAACACATCATCCAATTCTCTCAGCACATCGCCATTAAGAGCATTCATACTCTTCGGCCTGTTCAGTGTGATCGTTCCGATGCTATCTTTCTTTTCGTAAATAATGGTTGTATATTCCATGCCGTTCTCCCTTTAATAATGGCTTCGCAAAAAGTCGGAAATACCCTTTCCCGTCATTCCGGCGAAAGCCGGAATCCAGTATCTTCAAACAGTTCCAACCCATCTGGACTCCTTCCGGACTCGATCCGGGAGCTACCGGATTGACGCCTTTTTACAAAAGCATTAATATGTCCTGGCTTCAAGATGTGTTTACAGATTGATATGCCAGAACCTCCCTCTTTTCAACTTCTAATTTAACAGGATAAAAAGCAAAATTCAAAATTTTCCCACCCTCCTTTCTGCTTATTATTTCTCCTATTTTTTCTGTTTTCGCACATTCTTTCGTCTTTGTCAAATTTTTCTGAAAATGCACTTGCCCTGGTATCTTATAACCATTCTCATTTAGCTTATATCCTTGATGGGTCCTTCGGTAATTATAATAATCCATAAAGTTATCCAGGTCAATTTGTAATTCTTCAACACTTTTATATTGCTTTTTCCTGAAGGCAACAGAG